>NZ_BADI01000813.1:0-8045 GCF_000333555.1 Herbaspirillum sp. B65
CCGCCTACGCCTACGACGCCACCATGACGGTGGCTGACGCCATGGCCAAGGCCGGCTCTGCCGATCCCAAGAAGTACCTGCCCGAACTGGCCAAGATCAGCCACAAGGGCGTGACCGGCGTGATCGCCTTCGACGCCCATGGCGACGTCAAGGATGGCTCGCTGACCCTGTACACCTACAAGGGCGGTCAACGCACCCTGCTGGCGGTGACCAAGTAAGCACTGGACGGTCCATGCAGCGCAACGCCCTCGATGTGAATCGGGGGCGTTTTCGTTTGGGGTACGGGGTGGTTGTGGCGACCACTTCTGACCAACTCTGACCGCTTGCTACACATCATACGTAAATCGTATTGATCGTTTACGTGATGGCCGGGCTTACCAAGTTTTTGAATATAGGCGATTTCACTACTTGGCCAATTCTTTTTCCAACTCTGCCTTGCGCATCCCCGAGCGCCCCTTGATATGCCGGGCTGCTGCCTCGGCATAGAGCTGCTTGTAGGTACGACCACCCGCGCCTGTGTGCGAGCGCAAGCCACCGCGACGGGAGGGCGACATGTCCTCTGTGGAGGTCTTGCTGGCCGATTTGGATTCGCCGTGCTGCGCCCGCTCCTTGTTGACGGTGCGCGCAGCAATTTCCTCGGCACGGCGGGTGCCCGTGCCGCGCTTCACGGCGCTGGACTTGATGTGTTCATATTGACGTTCGCGCTTATTGCTCCATGCGGTCTGCGGCATGATGGCCTCCTGTTGGACTGGGCCCAGGCGTGATGGCATCCCCGGGCGGTGGGGGTTCGAAGTTACCGCGTGCTTGTTTCCTATGTTAGGAAATGCCCTCTTCCCTCGCCATTCCACAGTCGCTCAAAGCATTGTCAGACATATGGACCTGTCCAAATACGCGAATTTTGATGCTACATGGAAAGAATATTCATATCCCTTGATAAAAAACCTTTCCCACCCCGCTCAGTCCAACCGCTCTCAATCAAAAGACAGGCGGGAGGGATCGATGAAACAGATCATGGGCATCTTCGGGGTGGTACATGGAGTGATTGCTGTGTTGTTTGCCTTGGCAGCGCTGGCACTCATTGCCATTGCCGCGCGGATGGGATTTGAGGCGCTCACCGAAGGCATGGGATTGGCGCAGGCCCAGGCCCTGATTGAGGCCATCGGCATCCTGGCTGCTGCGGTCGTGGCTTTCCAGATTGCCGAGACCATCACCGAGGAAGAAGTCGTGCGCGACGCCAACATCAGCGCCCCGACCCGGGTGCGCCGCTTCCTGTCGCGCTTTTTCGTGGTGGTGATCGTCGCCCTGGCCATCGAAGGCTTGGTCATGACTTTCCGCGCGGTACACGAAGAAGCCACCGACCTGATCTATGCCGCCGCCCTGCTGGCCGGCACGGGCGTACTGCTGGCGGCCTGGGGTTATTTCATTTATTGCAACCGCGCTGCCGAGGAGCTGGAGCCGGACGCGATGCAAGAGGCCAAGGAAGAGGACAAGAAGATTGATGGATGAGGCGCGCGGACGGCAACAGCCGGGCTCCGGCGCGGCGGTCTGGTCGCCTGTTGGGGCAAATGAAGGGGATTTCCGCGCTGGGGGAGTGGAATTAGTGGAAAGAAACCGCTATAATCGCGGACTTTTGCTGATGTAGCTCAGTTGGTAGAGCAACTGATTCGTAATCAAATCTCACGAATCAGCAACTCCCGGCAACGCCTCAAGCGATTCAATCGATCCAGATTTCAATGATTAAAGCCCGCATAAGCGGGCTTTTTTTTTCGCTAATTCGACTCCATTTCATCGGCGAAATATCTCAAACTGCTCGCTCAACGAGGCCTAAGCATTCTTCCCCCCATAGAATGCGAGGGACGCCTCCCTACAGATCTTTTCATAGAAAATATCTGCGTCTTCAATTCGATATCCCGCTCCCGCGAAACAGCCACGAGATACTTCCTGCAAGGTGTGCCGCATACCCGAAGCGTCGGCATAAATTGGATAAAGGCATCCAATGAGTGAAATGACGTCCGCTTCCGACATACGCTCTTCGCCGCTCATCAAACGAGCATGATTGATACAAGCTGCCGCATTTGCACATGTGAACGAGTCGCCCAGGCCAGAGCTATCTTCAAAGCCATCAAAACTTTCGTTAACCTTGAAATGTGCCAGCGGCATATTTTCTATATTTTTAGCACCAATCATCGGCTTCAAATCTTCCAACGCAGCGGGGTTATCTCGCAGACGCCATTGCTGAAAACGCGACTCCAATCTGTGCAAAGCTGGTCCCATAACGCTTGTGTTCCGGGTCAATACGTTCTTTTTCGGATCTTCAAACATCAGGCTTTGATCTAACTTCAGAGTTTCTTCCGGCGAAAGAAAGCCGTTATCCGCTAGCATTTTCATGATGACATTTTCCGCATGCCCCCAATACTGCTCATGGGCATACACCTGGCGCAGGTTCAGAATCGCCCGCCCGGCTGCGAACTGGATTTTCTCGTCAAGCGTTGTGCTACTCGAGAGCTTCGCCTCCAAATCATCAACACATTGGCGGGGGGGCCAACCTCTTTCCTCGCTTATCTTCACAAAATCTGAATAGCCTTTAAGCACAAAAGGATGCGTAATCGAGCGGGACGAATATCCGGTAGAACCGGTCTCTTCGTTGAAAACGCCCGATAAGGAATACTTCCCTTTTTTGTCGTATAGAGCGCTTTTAGTCAAGTCAGGATCTTCAGGAACAAAGGCAGGTTTGTAGCGTTTGAGACTCTCTTGCTTCACGCGCTCGCCCTTAAGACATGCAAGTGATTTCGCAACCGATTGATAAGAATCGTCATTATCGACCATTCGGCTAAGGTAGGTACGAACAGCGGATCGATAATCAGTCATGGTAAGGAACTGATTATTACCTACACGCCTTGCCATAGTGCTCGGTCGCAAATCTCGCGCCCGGCTTTCGCTATCAAGCTTCTCATGCCGTCGCAGATAATGTTCCGCCTTTGTATTTGCACGGTCCAAACGCTCATTGCTGGTAAAGCCTTGCTTATTGTCATGCAGGGCGGTTGTAGAAAGAAAAAAATTGTTTGTCACCTGATCGTATGCATACGCGGCCCCAGCAAGTCCGAGAACGTATTTCATACGTCTTGAATTCCAATTTTGCATCCCTCCGTCACCGGCTTTTTGCTGGCCTCCTAAATGAGGTGCCTGCTCAGTGCCATTCTTATTATTCAAGGTTGGCTCCATGGCGGTCGCGGCAGCTTTGACTACGGTGCCAGCGAGGCGCTGCTCCTGACTTTGGGCTACTTGTGCCAACTCTAAAGCAGCGTTGGATAAATGAGTGGGGAATCGCATAGTCTTTACTCCGTCATCGCCTGATAGTTTGCGACACCATCAAGCCATTTCTTACATTTTTTCGTTGCTACCAATTGCAAAAAAGCCTGTACTTCTGATGAGTGAGAAAGTACAGCCAGCTAGTTCCTAGAAATTACCTTCATAAAGCTATGTGGAATTTCACTAGCGTGGGAGCACTAATCTACATCTCAACACCACCTAGCGGAATTGAGACATTCAACACCAAATCATGAGATCCATTCCGCCTCAAAGCCAACCATCTCTTCCCAATTTACCGGAGGATGTGCAAAGCCGAATCGTCGGCCAGATACAAACTGCAATTCGTGGAGATATCTTGCGCACCAATCCTTCCGCAACACCGGAAGAGCGCGCCAGATTGTCCGCGCGGGAATTCGGACGACTCAAATTGGTGAATCCCGCGATGCGAAATATCGTGACGCAGGCAACTCAACATTTTGAGGATGTAGGCATGGCTGTTAGCAGGACGGCGATACATAACATCATCGGCAGCACGCGTTTTCGCCAGGAATTGGTAGCTATCCTCAATGGACACTGCTTTATCGAAGTGCCTTTTAGTTGGCTTTCCCCAATAGAACAACAAATTACGCTAGAAGAGCTTTCCCGTCCTGTGCAATTAGCCCATCTAAAAAGATTGCACATTGACGCGAAGTCATACATGAATACCGCCCGACTTCCTCTAAGGGGAATTGCAATGGCACTTAACGTGCTCGATCGTCATGGATCAGATGCGCTGAGCGTTGACTTGGATCTGGCGCTGAATGGTCTAGGCAATGAACGTCTGAAAGCATTTATCTTGAGTCTTCCCCAAGAACGCATCACGAAGTTGAACCTGGACGAAAATCACGTCGGACAAGAAATTGCCCTCTTGATCGCTGATCGCCTGATTGGAAGATTGAAAGAACTGTCAGCGTCGGACAATTTCTTTGGTGAGGAAGGTGCTAAGGCCCTGGCAAGAAAATTGGAAAATTCCGGTATGAAATCACTTAATGTAGAAGGAAATCATATTGGCTCTTCAGGCGCAGTAGCGATCGCCGCAGCACTATCTCAATCAGGTCTATCCTCACTAAATATCAGCGGCAACCGTATCAATGGAAATGGCTGCAGAGCCATATTCCTGGCGATGAACAGCTCTGCGCTGACAAATTTGAATATCGGTGGTAACGAAATAGATATGGATGCTGCAATAGCACTGACGAATGCAATACCGGGTTCGCGCATCAGAAAGCTAGATCTTAACAATACGGGGATTGATAAATTAGGTGGAACACTATTGGCTGAAAGAATTAAGGGAAGTGCAGTGACAGATTTGAAACTTGGCACCAATCCGCTCTCGGATGAAGGAGTACTAGCGATAGTCAATGTTTTGCCAGAAAGCGCGTTGACATCCATGCAGCTGAGCCGGTGCGGTCTGGGCAGAGCAAGTGTACTTGGCCTTGCAGATGCACTCCCGCATTCGAAGCTGAAATGGCTGGCATTGGACGAAGTACACCTGACAAACGAATGCATCAGTGCCTTCGCAGACGCACTGTCATCCTCCAAACTAGAGGGTCTTCATCTAGATGGTGCAGCTTTAACTACTAGCGGACTAAGAGCGCTTGCTGAAAAAATCCCGAATTCCGCGTTACGCCAATTAAGCTTAGCGAGGAATATGATAGGAGACGCGGGGGCAGCAATCATAGGCCTCGCTTTACAAAACTCGAAGCTAACTGATCTTACTCTTGACGCTAATGGCATCGGAAATCAGGGGCTAGTGGAACTAACGTCGACATTAGAGAACTCCACCTTACTGAGACTTTCATTGGCGGCCAATAGGATATCGTCAGCCGGACTAAACACCCTGGCAGCGCGACTGCCTCTCTCACGATTAACCAACCTTGATTTAAGCGAGAATTTTGTGCGGGATGATGGCGCTGCAGCCCTCGCCGAAGCAATCACAGGCTCTCGATTGACCAACCTTAGCCTGCTAGGTAACGAAATCAGTAACGTGGGCGCGACACAAATCGCCAACGGCGTAATGCACTCAAAACTGATGCACTTGGACCTTAGTGAAAATCACGAAATAAATGATGAGGGAATTGCAGCCGTAGAAGCGGTACGAAGGCGTATAAACCCTCCACAGATCTACCTGGAGTAAGACTCTGGGCACCAAATATTGACGTAATATCTGAATGAAATTCTGGAAGACCGGTTATATCAGCAAACAATGAAAATGCTTGTGCATTCATCTGTCAATTTGAGCTATAAAAATCAATATTTAAGATAGCGCAATATTCAGCGCACCTCAACGCCATGTCGCTATCGCCACAGTGCGTTGCCATCCCATCCACTCGGAAAACCAGCATCTGATAGGGAAACCACATCATTCACAGGGAACGTATTGCAAAGATGTTTTAGCCTCTGCTTCCAATCGTAAGCAGGTGCGATGGTCCTGACGAGGTATTGGAGGATACATAGCGAACCATATAAGCGGGTATGGGCGCGCCTGTCATGAATCAGTAAATCCCGGCAGCACCTCAGGCGATTCAATCGATCCAAATTTCAATAAATTAAAGCCCGCAGATGCGGGCTTTTTCATTACCACGAGACCCAGGTAAATCTAGCTGAATCGCAACTAAATCAGCGATTTTCTTTGCAATTCCCCGCCAACAGGATTTTTTATAATCAAAAAAAACCGTTACCACGGGCCAGGGCTAATCATTCTTAAGCAGTACAGAAGGAACTTGCGGCGCACCGCACCACTCAGCTATCGAGTTATATCTCTTGGCAATCTTCTGTAGCAGATCAAATCCATCAGAAACTTTCTGAAGGAAAGCGTTTGTCGATGAGCCCGTCTGCATAGCGTCATCCAGCCAGTGTTTAAGCTTTTTCAGGCCGCTAGAAGCTTTGGCTTGTTCCGTACCTTCAGTAGCCGTCAATCCAGAAATGGCATCGCCTAAATCTAACAGCCGCAGTTGTACGTCAGGATCTGACGCCGATAGATGCACAAGTTCAGAAATATACTGACCAATAGGCTGTACATCCTTCTGAATCTGCAAAGCATTCGTCACGTTAATAGTAGGGCTCACAGTAAGAGAAATCGGTCGATGCTGGGTGAGAGAATGCCCGATTAGCTGCCGTAGACTATGAATCTCCTGACCTTGAAGTGTAATAACGTCCCGTTGAGTATCCACTCTCACCTGTGCAATACGTAATTCCGCCTGCAACTCAATCACCTTAGCCCTGCTCTGAAAAAGCATATCCGGTGAAGCCTCTCCACGGACGACCATTTCATACTCCTGAAGTGCACGTTCGATTACCTCCCTATTGCCATTCTCGGATTCAACAATCAATCGCACACACAGCCCATCTTGTTCGATGCGAACCTTTGCATCACTCCCCGGATACTTCTCCTCAAGGACTGTTCCAAAATAGCTCAATATCCCAATTCCTGCCTGCCGGTACTCTGGGGGAAATTCGATTGCCCGATTAATTACCACTGCACCGGTTTCAGATTCGACATCAACGTCACTAGGGATATCGATGACATTTAGACCTTCGTCTCTCAAAGAGAGGCAAAAAATTAGGAACGGTGTGGGACTGGATAAAGGCGCAAGCTCTTGCAATTCCGTTTTGAGCCGATTGTATAACAGAGTGGACTGAAAGCTGGGGCGACCTACTATCGATTCAAAAGAGCGATCATCAATAACAAGAGCAACGGGCATCTTTATAACTCCGTACTTAAAAGCCAACGGAGTAACGGTGTAAAGCCAGCGATTAATACCGTCACGGTGACGCATATAAGCAAGTGACACATTGTCATACAGCCTTCCGATGCCCATTAGGCTAGGAAAATCCCTGCGCCGCGCATAGCTGCCACCTAAATCTACACTCCCCCAGCCTTCCCTCTCAATTTCTTCCGAAAATGCCTGATCAACCTGCGCCCAATGTACAAAATCACCGCTACGAGATGTCCCGCCAAAGCGAGGAATAGTTGCGCTCATTCGCTCTCTCGACATCTCCGCCACAATCTTGTAAATCGAAGCAAGCTGCTCGGGAAAGTCATGTTGCATGTCCTCCCAAGCCCCACCATAAGAAATAATTTCTTTAATAAACATTCTTCCCCCCTTTTTTCAAAGAAATGCTTTTATCCAATTTCACAATAAAGCCTGCATCAGCACAATTGAGCATTCACCCCGCCCGGCATCACCGCTTTCCCGTGCGTCATCTCACTTTTTCATCAATATTCTAACGCAGAGTTTCCGCAACAATACATTAGACATAGTCTCCGGATAGCCGATCAAGCGTTGAACTGAAGGTCATTCTGTCCGCTCCTTAGCGAGCCCAGAGGTCGAAGGAAGTCTTGCAGCAAAAGCGGAAAGGTTGGATTGGGAAAAATGCGCATATCGTCGCACCATCTCGACCGATTCCCAGCCGCCTAATTCTTGAAGCGCCAGTAGCGGAGTACCACCCTGAACATGCCAACTGGCCCAAGTGTGTCGCAAGTCATGCCAACGAAAATTCTGAATACCGGCTCGCCGCAGCGCCTTATACCAAGCCGCAGTACTTACTTGCACGATCCTGTTGCCTTTGTAAGTAAAGACGAAAACTGGATGCACACCTATACGTGTCATCAATATTCGAATAGCATCATCATTTCAAGGAATGGCTTGCGGGTTACCATTTTTCATATCTTCACCATCAAACCACGCAATACA
>NZ_BADI01000812.1:0-912 GCF_000333555.1 Herbaspirillum sp. B65
GATGACACTTTTGGCAGCATATTGAGCGCCGTTGGGAACTTTTATAAGTGCTTCAGATCGGTAAGTTATCGATTTACATTGTTTCATTGCTGGACAGCATTAAGCGATTGCTTTAAACTATCGTTTGTCTTCGCGACATTCCTTGTTCAACAACGACCCTTTAGCAGTGTCCGATCCGCAGAGTGCGGATTGTCCAAATTTCCGGCTGGCAGCGCGAATGCTCTCCCGTTCTCCACGGTGAACCGTTCCCATCCCTGTCCGGTATGCATCATGCCGAAGCTGGCGTCATCGCTTCGGTTTCATCGCTGCCTTTGCAGCTTTCGGTTCGCATCCAAACGATACGCCCAGCGGGCAAGCGAACCCTTAAAACTTGATCCCAGAAACCCGTCGTCGCGGCGTCATGTCGCCTCGGCTATACCAACAGGGGGTAACATGACACGTGTTCGTCACGTCTTCGCCGGCGCGTTCGGTTTTGCGCTGGTCCTTGCAGGCCTGGTCTGGTGGATAGGCCCGGAGGTCATCCAGAAGTATCGCGGTGACCTGGTCTACTACACCGGCAAGCATCTGGAACTGGTCTTCAGTTCCATGTTGCTGGCCCTGGCCACCGGCATCCCCGCCGGCATTGCGCTGTCGCGTCCGGCAGCGCAGGGCAGTGCAGAAAGATTCATCCAGATCTTCAACATCGGCAATACCGTCCCTTCCATCGCCGTGCTGGCGCTGGCGCTGGCCTGCTTCGGCATCGGCAATGGCCCCACCATCCTGGCGCTGTGGCTGGCCTCGCTGCTGCCCATCGTGCGCAATACCTACGAGGGTTTGAGGAACGTGCCGGCTTTCATGAAGGAAAGCGCCCGCGGTATCGGCATGAAGCCGCACCAGATCCTGTTGCGGGTGAAGTTGCCCAATGCGCTGCCC
>NZ_BADI01000811.1:0-1226 GCF_000333555.1 Herbaspirillum sp. B65
GGTTTCGAGAGCGGCTTTCTACCAAAATCAATCGAACTTCATGATTTGTGCGCCGCAACAATTCCTATTCTATGCACTTCTTTGGTGAAATCAAGTGTTATTTGTGCATCGCACAAAAATATTTCTGCGGCCGTGGGCATTATGCGACGGCGCACCAGGCCTGGCTTTGCGGGCGATCAAGACGAACGCTCGGTCGTTTTTGCGGCGCTGATGTGGGTCTGGCCGCTGGGCAGGTCATGCACCACGATGCCGGCCTCGCTCTGGCCAAAGGAGTCTTCCTGGCTCAAGGCGATGCCGCGCAGGGCATCCTGGTAGCCCTGTTCCCAGCGCCACTGCACCGAACCGCGGGCGAAGTTGACATCCTTGGAGGCCATGTTCCAGTCGCGCCCGGCATAGGCCAGCCGCACGATGTGGATGGTGGTATCGGCGTTGAGCTCGGCCATCATCTGGCGGTCTTCCTGGGTCAGCAGTTCGGGCGGCAGGCGCTGGTAGAGGTCGTGGGCGGCGCGGCGCAGGCGGTATTGCTGCAGATAGGCATCGATATGGCGCTGCGAGCGCGAGGCGAAGGTGACATCTTTCTCGCGCGTGACCACCTCTTCCAGGGTGCGCGGTTCCGGGCCATCGGCGTGCCACAGGTCCACCATCAGGCAGACCAGGTTGGTGCGCGGCTCATCGTTGAGCACGGCTTCCAGCGGCGTGTTGGAATACAGGCCGCCATCCCAGTACAGCTCGCCATCGACCCGCACCGGGGCAAAACCCGGCGGCAGCGCGCCGCTGGCCATGACATGCTCCGGCCCTAGCGCTCGTTCGCGGGTATCGAAATTGACCAGCGAGCCACAGGACACTTTCACTGCCGCCACCGTCATGCGGATGCCGGACTGGCCATTGAGGTAATCGAAATCGACCAGCCAGTTTGAAAAATTTGCGGACGGGGCCCTGCCGGCCCGTCCGCTTGCTTGCTGTGAGGTATCGGCCCGTACTGGGCCGATACGCTTGCAGGTCAACGATCTCGGTTCAGGTGCAAGCCATCACACGCCGAAGATCGTATGGGTATTGCCGGGGTTATAGGCCACGTTCTGCAAGTACAGGGTGTAGCTCGTCCCCCCCCGCACCCCATCCAGGTCCACCACCAGCTTGGTGGAATGGGTGCTGTAAGGGGTGGCCGTGACGAAGGCATCGAGGTTGTCCTTGGTCACGGGTTGGCCTGAATACCTTCACCTTGTCCT
>NZ_BADI01000810.1:0-1674 GCF_000333555.1 Herbaspirillum sp. B65
TGAAAGGCTTGGTCTTCAAGAGTCACGGCGGCGCTGATGTGTATGCGTTTGAATGGGCCATTCGCCGCGCCTATGACGCGGCCAAGTATGATGTGCTGGCCCGTATTGCCGCCAGCATGGCGGAGCTGATGCCCCAGGGACAGGGGCGCACGGCCGAGGCCGAAGCGGGGGCTTTCGAGCCGGCCCCGGTCTCGCTGGATCAACCGAACTAACAGAGCAAGAAGACGGCATGACCACTTACAGCAAAATCGTCGGTACCGGCAGTTACCTGCCTACCAAGCGCGTGACCAATCACGAACTGGCCGCGCAACTGGCCGAGCAGGGCATCGAGACCTCGGATGAATGGATCGTCACCCGCAGCGGCATCTCCGCGCGTCACTACGCCGAGCCGACCCAGCTCTCCAGCGACCTGGCCCTGCAAGCAGCCCAGCGCGCGCTGGAAGCGGCCGGAATGCAGGCCAATGAGATCGACCTCATCATCATGGCCACCTCCACCCCGGATCACCTCGGTGGTTTCCCTAGTACTGCCTGTGTGGTCCAGCGCAAGCTGGGCATCACCAACGGCGCCCCGGCCATGGATGTGCAGGCGGTCTGCAGCGGCTTTGTCTATGCCATGTCGGTGGCCGACAGCTTCATCAAATCCGGTGCGCACAAGAACGTGCTGGTAATCGGTGCCGAAGTGTTCTCGCGCATCCTCGATTTCAAGGATCGCACCACCTGTGTGCTCTTCGGCGACGGCGCCGGCGCCATCGTCATGAGCGCCGCGCAGGAGCCGGGCGTGCTGGCCAGCAAGCTGCACGCCGATGGCAGCCATGGTCACATCCTGTGCGTGCCGGGCAGCGTCAACAATGGTGCCGTCGCTGGCAGCGCCTACCTGTACATGGATGGTCCAGCAGTGTTCAAGCTGGCCGTTTCCTTGCTGGACAAGGTGGCGCGCGAAGCGCTGGAAGCCGCTCAGATGCAATCCACTGACGTCGACTGGCTGGTGCCACACCAGGCCAATATCCGCATCATGCAGGGCACGGCCAAGAAGATGGGCCTGCCGCCCGAAAAGATGGTGGTTACCGTGGCCGAACACGGCAATACCTCGGCGGCTTCCATTCCGCTGGCGCTGGACCAGGCGGTGCGCGATGGCCGCATCCAGCCCGGTCAGACTGTCCTGATGGAAGGCGTGGGCGGTGGCTTCACCTGGGGCGCCGTGCTGGTGCGCATGTAAGATCGGTGCGGTCTGCCGCGGCGATCCCGCGCTTCACATCGAACGCTGATCTCCTGCATTTTTATACAACTTCATACACATCCAAGCATGACAACATTTGCTTTCGTTTTCCCCGGCCAGGGTTCTCAGGCGATCGGGATGCTCAATGGTTTCGCCGACAATGAAGTCGTGCGTCAGACCGTCGCCGAAGCCTCCGATGCCTTGCAGTTCGACCTCGGCAAGCTCATCGCCGAAGGCCCCAAGGAAGACCTGGACCTGACCACCAACACCCAGCCGGTCATGCTGACGGCCGCCGTGGCCTTCTATCGCGCCTGGCTGGCTGCCGGTGGCAAGGCGCCGGCGCTGGTCGCCGGCCACAGCCTGGGCGAATACTCGGCGCTGGTCGCCGCTGGCGTGATCGCCTTCAAGGATGCGGTGCCGCTGGTGCGCTTCCGCGCGCAAGCCATGCGGAAGCCGGC
>NZ_BADI01000809.1:0-1626 GCF_000333555.1 Herbaspirillum sp. B65
GAGATTTTGCGACATATCGGAAGTGGCAGATGTGATGCTGTTGGCAATGGAAACCCGGATTTTGGCCGAAAAACGCGGTAAAAGCGGGTTTGTTGCCACAAGCGGCGCATTTTTTTGCGCACAGATCGCGAATGGCGCGCTAAGGCTTTGACTGGTAAGGAAATTTTCTGTTATGATCGCAGGTTTTCCGGATTCTGCTTTGGCTATGAATGCATTTGTTATCGACGCGTTCGAATTCTGCAGGCTGAAACAGCAGGCGCAGGGTGAGATTCCGGTTGCTGAATTAGGTCGTCTGGCGCAAGAGACGGTTGACCGTTCCGGCACGATTCACTGGGCTCTGTCCGGCGATATCGACAAGCTGGGACATGCTCAACTCAGTCTGGCAGTGTCGGGTGCAGTTAATCTGATCTGTCAGCGTTGCCTGACGGCATTGAATTTCGAGATTGATTCGAAGTCGCTGCTGGTATTGGCAAAAGATGAGGCGCAAGCCGACACCATCGAAGAACTGCTGGACGATGACGAGATCGATGTCATCGTCGGATCAGCCGCCTTCGATGTGAACTACCTGATCGAAGACGAAGCGTTGCTGGCCCTGCCGGTGGCGCCCAAGCATGAAGTCTGTCCTGACGGTAGTGTGGCGGACCAGGCCAAAGGTGCTGAACGGGCTTCCCCGTTTGAGGTACTGAAGAAGTTGAAGCAGTAACAAGTATTGTTGGGGAATGTCTGGCAGATGCCGGGCAGCGGCACAGCGGGTTTACGGAAAACCGTCATCCGGTGTGTTAAAATTTTCAATCTTAAGTAAGGTTTAGGAGTAATCATGGCCGTTCAACAGAACAAAAAGACCCCGTCCAAGCGCGGTATGCATCGCGCACACGACTTTCTGACTGCACCCCCGCTGGCTGTGGAGCCGACCACTGGTGAGACCCACCTGCGTCACCACATCAGCCCCAACGGTTTCTACCGTGGTCGCAAGGTGTTGAAGACCAAGAACGACGAGTAATCTCATTCATTGAGCTTGCTGTTTTTGGAGAAAAGCGGCGCAATGAGCTTCTGTTTCAGGAGGTTCATTTTGCGCCGCTTTTTTATGTCCGCGACATCCGTCAGCGGGCGTGCCTGCCTGCTTGCGTGAACCTTCATTTGGCATTCTGTACACGTGTGCCATTTTGATCGGTCTCCAATCTGCCTCATAATGTGGGCTGGCCAGGCTCTGAATCAAATCGATGACCATCAAAATTTCAATTGACTGCATGGGTGGCGATCATGGCCCGTCAGTCACTCTTCCGGCCGCGGCCTCCTTCCTCAAGCGCCAACCCGATGCGGAACTGATCCTGGTCGGCCAGGAAGCCTTGCTGCAGCCGCTGCTGAAGAAATACAAACTGGCCGGCGAGCCACGCGTGCGCATCCATCACGCCACCGAAGTGGTGACCATGGAAGACCCGGTGGAAGTCGCCCTGCGCCGCAAGAAGGATTCTTCACTGCGCGTGGCAGTGACCCTGGTCAAGGATGGCCAGGCTCACGCTGCCGTGTCGGCCGGCAATACCGGCGCGCTCATGCCAGTCTCGCGCTATGTGTTGAAGACCCTTGCGGGCGTTGACCGTCCGGCCATCTGCACCATCCTGCCCAAAC
>NZ_BADI01000808.1:0-2459 GCF_000333555.1 Herbaspirillum sp. B65
TCGGGCTGCTGGGCCGGCTTATCAGGTACAGGACGTGGTCGCCCCCTCCGGCGCCGCCGATAGTGGCGTGCTGGCCGAGGCGGTGGCCCGCGCCCGGCGCAAGACCCTGGCGTTCCAGGATCAATGGCAGGGCAATACGCGCTGGCCGGGCTCGGCGTTTTCCTTCGTCGAGGTGGCTGGCGTGACGGCCCTGGGGGGCTTGTGGAAGTGGTTGCGCCCCGGCCAGGGTGAGCGGGCGCGGGATGACCTGGCCGGTTTGCCGGCCCGCTACCGCGAGCTCTGCCGTCCGCAACTGGTGGGCGTGGCGCTGGCCGAGAAGGTAGCGCTGGCCGAGCGCGTGCTGCACGCCATGGGCCTGGACCGGCAGGTGGCGCCGCTGGTGCTGCTGGTGGGTCATGGCAGCCAGACCACCAACAATGCCCATGCCGCGGCGCTGGACTGCGGCGCCTGCTGTGGCCAGACCGGCGAGGTCAATGCGCGCACGCTGGCGCAGTTGCTCAATGAGCGCGAGGTACGGCGTGGGCTGCTGGAGCGGCAGATCTTCATCCCCGAGGACAGTCACTTCCTGGCCGTGCTGCACAACACCACCACCGATGAAATCGAAGCCTTCGACCTGGATCTGTTGCCGCCGGCGGCGCAAGCGCGCTGGCAAGCCCTGCAACCGCTGCTGGCCGAGGCCGGCGACCGCGTGCGGCGCGAGCGTGCGCCGCGCCTGGGCCTGGCCGATGCCGCGCTGGATGCACCGGCCTTGCTCAAGCAATTGCGCCGGCGCGCCAACGATGGCGCCCAGCCCCGTCCCGAGTGGGGCCTGACCGGCAATGCCGCCTTCGTCATCGCGCCCCGTGCGCGCAGCCGCGGGCTGGACCTGGGCGGGCGCTGCTTCCTGCATGACTACCAGGCCAGCCAGGACAGCGACGGCAGCGTGCTGGAATTGCTGATGACTGCCCCCATGCTGGTGACCCACTGGATCAACTGGCAATATCACGCCTCCACCAGCGACCCGGCGCGCCTGGGCAGCGGCAACAAGCTGCTGCATAACGTGGTGGGCGGCACCATCGGCGTATTCGAGGGCAATGGCGGCGACCTGCGTATCGGCCTGGCGCGCCAGTCCTTGCATGATGGTCGCCAGTGGGTGCATGAACCCTTGCGCCTGACGGTGGTGATCGACGCCGCGCAAGCAGCCATCGATGCCATCGTCAGCCGCCATGCCATCGTGCGCCAGTTGCTGGAGCATGGGTGGCTGCATCTGTGGCGCTTTAGTGAAGAAGGTTTCGAGCAATGGCGGCGCGAGGGCTGGAAGTCGCTGGCACTGTGAATTTTCTTGCAGGGGTGCCCACTTCAATACGCGCACTGGCCCGGTACACCTGCTGCGCGAGGCCATCCACGGCTACAATCTGGGGCCAGTAGACAAGCGATGAGATCCCCGAGATGAAGACCTATACCGTTGTGCCATGGCTGGTCGCGCTGCTGGCGCTGTCCGGCTGCGCCACCGAAGCCTACCGCGCCACCGAGAACCTGTGCGCGCCGGCCGCCTATGCGCAGTATCCGGTGATCCAGCAGACCCGCATGGAAATGCGCAGCCGCCCGATCCTGGTACCCACCGGACAGACCCGTTGCTCCTCGGTGACCAATGGCAACCGTACCGATACGGTGTGCCAGGACATCATGCGTACCGAATACCAGCCTTATCCGGTCTACGTCACCGTTGACATCAACGAATACGGCCGTAACCAGGTCATCACCGCCTGCGCACGCAACCAGTGCATGAAGACGCACGGTAATCCTGATTGCAAGTAAGCCGCCAAGGTGTTGCCACTGCTTGATGTCATGTCGGCCTGCTCAAGCATCGGTTTTGCAGGCAACTAGAACCCATTTCATAAATAAGCGTGAGATGCGTTCTAGCTGGTAGCAAGAACTTGAGGGCAGAGGCCTGGATCACCCTTGTTCCATCGGAGCCCGGTTCTGTCGTTGGCCAATCAGGTAGACCAGAGCAACGAGCGCCGCCATGAATCCAGAAGCTGCGCCCACACCCAACGCCCAACGCGGACCGAACGCATCTGCGATCCAGCCGACAATGGGCGCGCCGACCGGTGTGGCGCCCACGCCGATTGCCAGACGCAGCGCCATGACTCGCCCGCGCATCGCTGGCGCGGTTGATAGTTGCATCAGGCTGCTCGTAGCATTGACAAAGGTCAGGCCCGCCACCCCGATGACGACCAGTGTGGTGCCGAAGAGTCGGGCGTCTGGCGTTATCGCAGCACAAGCAAAGCCGACCCCGAACGTCGCGGCACCGGTCAGCAAGAGTGCGAACCGCGGCTTCTCGCGTCCGGCGGCCAGTAGCGCACCTGCAAGCGTTCCTACTGCCATGACCGAGGTCAGGAAACCGTACTGATCCGATCCCCCCTGGAAGACCTACAGCGGACATGGTGGATATGAAGATCGGGAAATTCAGCCCGAAC
>NZ_BADI01000807.1:0-1186 GCF_000333555.1 Herbaspirillum sp. B65
TCGATCTGGAGTGACACCCTGGAGCAGCAGTTGCAGCAAGCCTGCGTGGATGCTTGCGGCGCCATCGCCCCGGCCTGGCCCCTGGACCGCGCCATCGCCGTCAATCCGCACTGGTCGCGCGTGAAGATGCCGCTGCGCCAGGTGGCTGCCCGCATGGCCCTGCTGGGTGGGATCCAGGTATTTCCGCCGCGGGACCAATTGCAGCAGGCCTGGGACCAGGGCCGCGTGACCCCTGCCGATCTGGACTATGCGCTGGCACAATCCAGCCAAGCCCAGCAGCGCGGCTTGGATGCGGCGCACTGCCTGGCGGCGCTGGCCTCGGCCGCTCTGCCGCCGCGCCTGCCGCTGTTGATCGACGTGCTGGACAACGACCCCCAGCGCCACACCCGGCTGTCCTGGCGTCAGGCCATCACGCACCAGGTCAGCCAGACCTGCGCCGCCTACTTCGACCAGCACCAGGCCGACTGGCAACCCGAGCGCGGTCGTGGCCTGTACGCCTTCTGGCGCGAGACGCTGGAGCACGACCACGGCATCGGCCTGTTGATGGGCCTGCCGCATATCGCCGACGGTATCAAGGCGCTCCCGGCCTGCGCCCGTGAAGCGGAGCGCTGGGTCATGCAACGCCTGGCGCTGCCGCCCGAGGTCTGGGCCGACTACCTGGAGTCGGTGCTGTTGACCGTCAATGGCTGGGCCTCCTGGTGTGCTTACCTGGGCTGGCAGGCGCAGTTGGAAGGCAGCAGCGACCAGCACCTGCGCGAACTGCTGGCCATCCGCATGGCCTGGGGCGCCTTGCTGCTGGAATGCAAGGACGATGACGCCGCCAGCCACGCCTTCCACACCGTGCAGCAAGCCTGGGCCCGTTCCCAGGAACGCTTGCAACAGGCCCAGCAAGAACTGCTGGTGGACGAACTCTGGCAGCTCGCCCTGGAGGCTGGTTACCAGCGCCAACTGGCAAGCGCCTTGCGGCAGCAGGGCGCGGTCAGTGCGCAGGATGCGGCGCGCGTGCAAGTGCAGGCCGCCTTCTGCATCGATGTGCGCAGCGAACCGCTGCGGCGCGCCCTGGAGGCGGTGTCACCAGGCATACAGACGCTCGGCTTTGCCGGCTTCTTCGGCTTGCCGGTAGCCTATACGCCGCTGGCCACCCAGGCCAGCCGCCCAAAGGTGCCGGGCCTGCTGCGACTCTAGA
>NZ_BADI01000806.1:0-3637 GCF_000333555.1 Herbaspirillum sp. B65
GCATCTCGGAGCTGCGTCCGAACTGCTCAATGCCGAGCAGCGTCTGTCCCTCGCCCGCACCGCCTACCAGCGCGAAAAGAAGCTGTGGGAACAAAAGATTTCTGCCGAGCAGGATTATCTGCAAGCCCAGAGCGCCTTGCGTGAAGCCGAGGTGGCGGTGCGCAATGCACAGCAGAAGTTGCGCGCCATCCGTCGGCCGCCAATGGCAGTCTGGCCAATGCCAGTGCTTATGGTAATTACACGGTCAATGGCGTATTCGCTAATGCCGCTGCCGGTAATCAGGCGGTGAACCTGACCGCGATACTGGGTGATGCGACAAACTACACCTTGAGCAGCACGACACAGAAAACGGCGATGGCGACGATTGCCAAGGCGAACGTGACCCTGTCCAATGTGACGGCATTCAATAAGGTGTACGACATGACGACCAATGCCGCGATCAACAATGTAGGCGCAGCGACGGTGCAGTTGGGCAATGCTGCGGCGGCCAATGGTGCGTTGGCATCTGCCACAGGCTATAGTAATTACCTTGTCAGTGGTGCCTTTGCCAATGGATCGGCAGGGAGCCAGGCCGTGAATCTGACGACGGTGTTGGGCGATTCCACGAACTATACGCTCAGTAATGCGACGCAGGCGAGTACCACAGCGGCCATTTCCAAGGCCAATATTGTGGTCAGTAATCCGTCGGTGTCAGATAAGGTCTATGACACCACCACGAATGCTTCGCTGGCGCCTGGTAGTGCGCAAGTGCAGTTGGGTAATGCCTCAACTGCCAACGGCAGTTTGGCTGGCGCCACGAATTATGCAAATCTGGCGCTGACGGGAGGATTTGCCAACGCTTCTGCAGATAGTAACAAGACTGTGAATTTGACCGTGGCACTATCTGATACGGTGAACTACACCTTGTCGGGTGTCACACAAGTGAATACGACAGCAAGCATCACGAAGGCAAATGTCACCGTGGCTAATGTGGTGGTAGCGAACAAGGTGTACGACACGACCACGAACGCGGTGATTAACAACGTAGGTGCGGCGACAGTGCAGTTGGGTAATGCCTCCAGTGCCAATGGCAGTTTGGCCGGTCCGAGTGCGTTTGGTAACTACGCTGTCAATGGTGTATTTGCCAACGCAGGTGCCGGTAATCAAACGGTGAACCTGACGACCGTGTTAGGCGATACGACGAACTACGCAGTCAGCACGGCAAGTCAAAACACGACAACAGCCACGATTGCCAAGGCGGGTGTGACTGTGTCGAATGTGACGGCATCAAACAAGGTGTATGACACGACAACCAATGCAACGATCACCAACGTGGGCGTGGCATCGGTGCAGTTGGGTAATGCTGCGGCGGCCAACGGTGCGCTGGCCGCGGCCACTAGCTACAGCAACTACATCGTCTCTGGCAGCTTTGCGAATGGATCAGCAGGAAGCCAGATGGTGAACCTGAACGTAGCGTTGGGAGATTCAGCGAACTACGCCGTGAGCACAGCAAGTCAGGCCAATACCGGTGCGACGATTGCGAAGGCTAATATCGTTGTGAGCAATGCTACCGTATCAGACAAGGTCTATGACACGACAACAAATGCGTCATTGACCTCTGGTAGCGCATTGGTGCAGTTGGGTAATGCATCGGCCGCTAACGGTAGTTTGGCTGGCGCGACGGCATACACTAATTTGACATTGACGGGAGGTTTTGCTGATGCAGCAGCAGGTAATAACAAGATCGTGAACCTCAATGTAGCGCTGTCCGATGCGACCAACTATACGTTGGCGGGTACGACGCAACTGAACACGATCGCCAATATCGCGAAGGCCAATGTGCTTGTGTCGAATGTGGTGGTCAACGGGAAGGTCTATGACATGACCACTGCCGCGAGCATCGCTAGCCCCGGTCTTGGAACTGTGTTTCTGGGTAATTCAATGGCCGCGAACGGAAGCTTGGCCGGGCCAAGTAGCTACAACGGTTATACCGTCACGGGGGCGTTCGATAACGCAGCCGCAGGGATTCAGACGGTGAATTTGATGACTGCGCTTGCGGATCCGACCAACTACAGCATCGCAGTGGGTAGTCAGAGGACCACAATGGCGACTATTTCCAAAGCCCCTGTGGTGTTTTCGAATGTCACCGTGGCCGACAAGAACTATGACGGAACGACCGGCGCGACAGTCATCTGGAGTAGTGGTTCGGTCAGTTACGGTGATTCAGGCAGAGCAGATGGGACCTTGATTGCACCGATCCCCTTCACCGGCTATGGAATGAGGGCAAGTTTCATGGATCCATCTGCTGGAACAGCAAAGTTGGTGAATCTGAATGCCATCCTGTTTGATCCCGCCAACTATACGGTGGCAAGTTTGCCCTTGTTCACGACGGCTTCTATCTTGAATAACCAGGGTGTCAACAGAACGGACCAAATAGGTAGTGGAACGATATCAAGTGGTGGGCAAACCATTTGGATGCAAAGTGTGACGACTCCCTTGGTTGTGACGACGTTAAACAGCAGTGATCCGAGTAAAGCGGTTCAGTCTGCTCCCCAGGCGACACCGTGGGTTGCGGAGCAATTTGATAAGGCGGTCAATAAATCGTTATTTAGTATTAATGGTTCAGGTGTGAAGCAATGAGAATTAAATGATAAAAACTATCACTAACGATGAAGACAAAGGTCGCCGTGAATGCCTGAGCGGCAACCGGAGTTGATGTACTCATCGTCACGTTGCTCAATCATATTCAGAGATTTTTATTTTGCTTAAGAATCGTTGGATATCCAGGGGAAGGCCATCAAACCAGTTGTTGTCGGGGTCTTCATCTCGACTGATCATTGGTAAAACTGTGAGGTGAATCTATGTTTGCACGTAAAGCCAATAATACGAACACAATCGATAGCCTGATCGGTACGTCGACTTCCATCAAAGGAGATGTGAGCTTCAAAGGCGGTTTGCGTATCGATGGCCAGATTAAGGGCAACATCAACGCCGAAAGCGGTCAGCCCAGCGTGTTAGTAATCTCCGAACATGGAAAGGTGACCGGAGAGGTGCGTGCGGCGCGTCTGATCCTCAATGGAGAGATTGTCGGGGATATTCATTCTTCGGAACTACTGGAGCTGCAACCCAAGGCACGCATTACCGGTAACGTTTTCTACAAAGCGCTGGAGATGCATGGCGGTGCATTGGTTGCCGGAAAGCTCAGTTATGCTCAGGCAGAAGAGGCATCTGTGCTGCAGCTGCCGATCTCATCTGAAGCATGAGATTCTAAGAGATAGAGGATTGGAGAATGGCAATTCGTCAGTCTAAACATCAGGCGGTATTCGTATCGAGGATTCCTGCTTGATGGCAGTAATTACGGCTACTGACGTCGACCATGGGCGATATCTTTCTGTCATGCGCGTGGCTTTTTCATCAGACTCTCATATCGGAAAGACGTATTGTATGTAAGACTAAATCTGTATTATTATTTGGTTGGTTGTTAAGGTAAGTTTCAGGTTGCCGGTGTAGCTCAGTTGGTAGAGCGGCGCATTCGTAATGCGAAGGTCGGAAGTTCGAATCTTCTCCCCGGCACCAGCTAGATGCGTTGGCGATCTGATCTGGAATAACGCATTTGGCAGGGTTAAATGAGGGGAGACTCTCATGCTCTTGAGGTGTA
>NZ_BADI01000805.1:0-19351 GCF_000333555.1 Herbaspirillum sp. B65
GCTTTTTTTGTGGATTGGTCTGGATGCCTATGGTGCAGACGGTGATCCTGTTTCTGCCCCACCCGGGGTTATCGCCATCGTGAACGGGAAGGAAATTACGTTGGCGCAGATACAGGAAATGATTCGTTCCTCCGGCCAGTCGGATACGCCCCAGTTGCGTGCTACCTATAAAAATCAACTCATCGTGCAAGAGCTGTTGAGACAGGAAGCATTAAAAGATTCTTCACTAGAGAACCGCCCCGAGGTCAAAAAAGCGATCGAGCAGGCGAAAGAGGCTGCGTCGCTGCAGGTGTATCTGCGTGAGCATGTGAAACCAGAGCCAGTAACGGATGAGATGGTCAAGAAAGCCTTTCGAGGTGACCTGGAGAAGTTGGGGCGGTACGAATACAAGGTGAGGATGATTCAGGTAGGTGACGATGAATTGGGAGCAAGGCTGATTACGAGGTTGAAGAACGGTGCAGATTTTTCAGAGTTGGCTCGACTTTATAGCCTGGCCAGTAATAGGGATCAGCGTGGTGATATGGGGTGGGTGAACGTGAAGCTACCGGTGCGAGACGAGGTAGAGCAGAGTTTGCCGCTTCCGATTGCCCGGGAGATTGCCAGATTGAAGCCAGGGCAGTTTAGTACGTCGGTGGTGAAATGGAATGACACCCGGCTTTTGTTGAAGCTGGAAGACATACGCCTGACGGCCATTCCCTCTTATGACGATGTAAAAGAAAAGATTCGTCAGAACCTTGAAGGCCAGGCATGGAACAAGGCAGTAATGACTCTGGCACAGCAGTTGGCGAAGAACGCGAAGATCGCTCAGTAACGTGAAAAATAAAAACATCATTTATTAAAAGATAGAAGAGAAATGTCAAAAGAAAATATCGATCTGATTCACTCCATCGACATGGTGTTGTCACCGGATGTCATGCAAGCGTTGTCAGTAAAAATCGGATTGCCATCAGAGATTTTGCGTCGCTTAACGGAGGTGGCAAGGCCGACGCTAATCATTTCATTGATGTGTGCCTCGATTTCGTCCAGTCAGGTAGCGCGCGTCTATAGAGCATTAATTCGCCCACGAACGATGCACGCTTTGCCAGAGAGATCGATACGATCGTAGAGGAGATCGGGAAGATCAAGGAAATGGAGAGCGCCGAAGTGCTAATGCNGAGCAGTGTTAACTGTTGAATTCCGGTCTGTGTGAGTTTGTGCCATGCGGGTGGTGGTCCTGTTCAACCCGCTTTGCCAGAGAGATCGATACGATCGTAGAGAAGATCGGGAAGATCAAGGAAATGGAGAGCGCCGGAGGTGCTATTGCGGAGCAGTGTTTAACTGTTGAATTTCCGGTTCTGTGTGAGTTTGTTGCCATGCAGGTTGGTGTTCCTGTTCAAGCCGCCTATGTGATGACAAGCTTGGTGGCGGCAACGCTTTTTAGCGTCATCAAACATCATATGCTGTTGGTGCCATGCAAACCAAACGATATGGTTGGTCTTTTCATGGATCAAGCGGAGATGACTTTTCCGAAAGTAGGTGACCAAGTCGCAGAGCTTCTTTATTTGGGGAGCGCAGAAAATCTAAAAGAGACTTTGCTTTTGCAGCTCAATGATGTTTTGGGAAAACTGGTCGAGCCAGAAGAGAAAGTCGAGGAGGCAGAGAGAACTACGTTAGCTATTTCGACGGAAATATCAGAGGAAGTTGCGTCTGCAGAAATCTCGGCTCGACGACAACAGGCCATCGCGTTGTGGAAAAGGCGTAGGAATAAGGCGCTTCTTTATGCGCTTGGCTTGTTGGTTTCCATGGTGGTGATATCTCTTCTAACGAGAACGACATTCTCTCCCTTTTTTTCAAAGACGATAGATAAGTTCGGGTTTCTATCCCGTCCCTTGGTGAAGGCAGGGGCTGAGACATTGCCCTCTGTGAGAACGCAGTCCGCAGCGATGGGTGTGGCAGAAGATGCTGGGCCGACGAAGAAGGATGTGGAGTCGTCTGCTGATAAAAAGAGCGCGGAGGTGATTGGCAAGATTGACCGACCACTTCCACCTTCCTCTACGAAGAAACAGGAAGATCATCGACAAGAAGGTTGGTTGATTTTTGCTGTCCAACGCGACGGTAATGTTCGTATTAGCGCGGCTTTTTCATCGGAATCGGATCAGGAAAAAATGCTGGCGTTCTTGAATTCAGCATTGGGAACTGGACGATTTCAGTTGGATGCCGTGGTTGATAACCGGCTTAAATCTCCTGCTTGGTTAAATAAGCTCGATGGGCTGACTTCGATGATGAAAGTCAGTGGTAGCGATATGAGTATTGATGGTAATCATATTGAGATTGGTGGTGTGGATGAAAAAACCGGGGCGTCATGGACATCGCAATTGAAAGAGCTATTTGGTGACGAATATGAAGTCACTTTGTTTGATGCAGATAAGCTGATATCGGATGCGACCGAGATTTACAAGAAGGCCATCAAGCAAAAGATTGACAGTAAAGAATGTGATGATATTGATCACACCCTCAATCTCCAGTTCATCTACTTTGCCAAGCGTAGTGCGGAATTGTCACGCTTTGCGCAGGATAACCTCCAGCTGACGGCTCAGTTATTGAAGCAATGCATCAGCGAAAAGAAGATAAAGAAAATTTCGATAGATGCATTTTCTGATAGCTCTGGCAATGCGAAAACGAATCTGACGCTCACGCAGCATCGTGCTAATTCGGTGCGCGACTTCCTCATTAAAAACGGAGTGTCTTCGGGGTTGATTCAAGCACGAGGACGAGGTGAAGAGAAGCCTGTTGCAAAAAATATGACAGACCATGGGCGATTCTTGAATCGTCGTGTCGAATTCTCGACTGAAGGTGAATCGTAGTTTTCTAATTTGATGATCGGGGGCCTGATTTTCGGCGAAGTGGCATGTTGTATTCAGGTGTGAATTCTTTGTGAACTGCTTAAAAAACCTTAAAAAATCATGAGAGTTAAGTTCAAGAATGATCTGGAAAGAAAGATATACAAGCTTCTCGAATCAGGTTCCGTCATGAATGTTACAGAGATAGGGACGCGGTTGAGGCTGGACAGATTGGTGGTTCGAACACATTTGCTGTCACTGCTCGAGGCAAAGGCTATTTTTGAAGTGCGTCAAGGAAGGCGATCGTTTTACACCATTGGTCTTACGCTGACTCCACTAACGTTTCGCGCCGAATTCAGGCCGTTGAAGCCCTATGAATTACGTGATTTTCAGAAGCAGTGCGAGGCTTCAAGAAATTCATCCACAGGAATGGTTTAAGACGTTAATTCCGATATGCCTATTTTTATTTTTCGGTTTGGATATTTGAATATCAGGATGGTTGGGAAGTTTGTTTTTTTGGTCGGAATTTCTGCACTTTTCTCGAGTGTAGACGTATTTCGGGAGGCCTCAGCGGGGACGGAAGATTTGGGAAGAAGCACGGCACGTGGCGCGGCCTATGCGCTGGTTGTTTCAGAAAAATGCGCCACACGACCACGCACCATGCAAGAGGTAATGGCGACCAGGGCTGCCTTGTTTTCAGGGTTGGAACGTATTGGTTATGCGGTGGAGCAGATCAAAGCAGGTTACCTCGAAGGCATTGTCAGTGCTGAGGCGAGTTTCCCGGGAAAGATGCGTCCTCCTGCGGCTGAATGTGACTATGCAGAAAAGGCCAAGGAAGCGATAGATCGGATCACGCAATCGGCTGGTGCACGGTAGGCCAGGGAAAGGAAAGTGAGATGTGGAGTCGATATCGATTCAGAGAAGATTTTCCGGGAAGGGAATTGTCCGAACTGACCGCAACGCCACCGATGAGCGTGGAGAGACATGCCAAGTTACGCAGGGAACGGGTCGCACTCAGGCGATTTGCGGAAGATGTTCGCTCTGATAGGCAGGAGCATTTAGAGGATTTCTTCTACGTAAAGTAAGTGGAGGTTTCTCGTTGGGAAGAATGAATTTTCGGTTGGAAAGAACGAGTCGATGGTGAATTTGGAAATGATGCTTATACGAGAGTGATAACTAATGTTTGACGAAATTGAAAAAGAAGAAAACTCGTATCAAGGTGAAGAATCACGCTTGAGTGGATCTTCTGTGGCCCTCAATGACTATCAAAAAAAACCATGATTCAAGATGTTCCGAAAACCACTTCGGTGAATGCCGCTACGTTGAATGCAAGTGCGATTCATAGTGTCGATGAGGGGTATCTACAAGACGCCGTATTTTTATTTCTTCGTGCTTGTGAGCTTGATCCAGACAATAGGGACTATCTTAAAAATTGGCGGATAGCCGCGTTTAAATTGGTGCAAGGGTTTCAGCGTGAAGGGCGCCATCAGGACGCTATCGAAATCCTCAATCAGCAGCGTGCAGATTTCCAGGAGTGTCCCGAACTGGAGACGCTGCGTGCGGAGATATTTTCGGCTTTGTATCGTCACGATGAAGCATTGTGGTGCCTGAATCGAGTCATTGAATTACACCCTCATTTTCTGCCGGCCTTATTCCAACGTGCAAATCTCTTGCTTCACCACGGATATGCCGCTGTTGCTGAGGAAGATTTTGCGCTGATTACCCATCTGGAGCCGAGAGCTGCGGTCGGCTATCAGGGGTTGGCATTAGCGTACTGGTCCCAAGGTAAAAATGATTCTGCTTGGCAGAGCATTGGTCAGGCGGTCGTATTGGCGCCCGACGCAGATGAGTATTGGGGGAATCACGATGAAATTGGTCTTGACGCAGGAATGGGATTGCAGCTGATCGAACAATGCACACAAAAGATACAGAGTGATGTCCCCTCTGTAGACCAACTTGTTCGTTTGCTTTGCCGACGTGCGCATTTATATCAATCATTTCGCAACCTCGATGCTGCTGATGAAGATGCCCGTCAAGCCTTGCTGCTCGTTCCTAAGTCGCCAGAAGCCAGCAAGATCATGGCGGAGATCATGATGTTGCGTGGGCGGTGGCGTGCTTCTTTCCATATATGCCACCCGCACTGCATGAATTGACCCGACGCAGCTTGGGGACGTGCGGGCAGGAGAAGCTCTGGCAGGGGCAGAGCCTTATTGGAAAGCGCCTGCTCATTCAGGCTGAATGGGGACATGGAGACATGATCTTATACGCGCGCTTCATTGCTCTTCTTGCGCAACAAGCTGCGCAGGTGTTGGTCAAGGTTCCGGGGAATTTGAAGCGCCTGTTTAGTCTGTGCTTGCTTGGATCTTCTGCTTCGACGATCCAGATCATCGGTCTCACAGAGGAGATAGATGATGTTGACTACTTCTGTCCCATGTCGTTGCTGTTGGCCGCCTTGGAGGTGGAATCCGACAGTGTGCCGTTCAAGGCAGAACCCTATATGGCTGTTCCTGCTGATTTGGCTACGCAGTGGAAAGAGCGGATCGATCGGATATTAAAAGAGCGGAATGGTCCGACGACATTGAAGGTCGGCATCGTCTGGGCCGGTGGGGAGGCGTCTTATGATCAGCGACGCTCATTGCCGTTGTCAGCATATCAGGACTTTTTGGGGCATCCGCAGATCCTGTACGTGAGCTTACAGGTGGGGAGAGCAGTGGCGCAACTAGCTTATCCAGACTATCACCATATTGCTGATATGAGCAATGAACTGTCTGATTTCGCGGATACGGCAGCGCTGATTAATCAACTGGATCTGGTGATTTCCTGCGATACGGCTGTAGCCCATTTGGCCGGCGCATTGGGCAAGCCAGTGTGGATGTTGTCCCGGTTGGATAGTCCAGCATTTTGGGGAAATGATGCGCCCGACAATCCTTGGTATCAGAGCTTGCGGATGTATTGCCAGAAAGATCGTGGTGATTGGTGGCCACCGCTGAAAGCAATACAAGAGGATCTGAAAAAGGCTCTTCTTGTCGGCGTCATTGCGTAAAGAGTTTTTTCTCAAGAGGTAAGCGGCATCAATGGCAAGGATGCTGATTTCGGCCGGGTATGTCGTAAGGCAATCAAAAAGATTGCCGTCAGGTGTCGTGCAGCGGTTGATGTGGTTTAAAAATATTTAAGGGAAAAGGCGTCCATTCTCGAAAAGCTGCCAGATGTTCGGGTTGATGAGAGTGGCGCGGAACAAGAGGAATCGGGTATCAGCAAGGCCGCAGTAGGGGAGCTGCACCCGATGTCTCAATCAATATCAAGACATAAGAAAGATCATCATGAATAAAATCTACCGCCTCGTTTTTTCCAAGCACCATGGCATGTTAGTGGCTGTGGCCGAAAACGCTGTCTCGCAGCGTAAAGGGGGCGGCGGCATGGTGATCGGCGGTCGCATTGATCTGCGCGTTCCGTTGACGGTGCGTCGGCTGACGATGGCCGTGATGGCTGCGTTTTCTATGAGTACGGTATTGCCTAGCTGGGCGGCGGCGCCGTTGCCGACGGGTGGTGTGGTGAGCAGCGGTACGGGCAGCATCAATGTAAATGGCCAGACCATGAGCATTCAGCAAGGCTCGCAAGTGCTGGGTCTGAACTGGACGGGCTTTAGTATTGGTGCAGGTAATACGGTGAACTTCGCACAGCCGAGCGTCAGTGCGGTGGCGGTGAACCGGGTGATTGGTACGGAGGCATCGCAGATATACGGCAATCTGAACGCGAATGGTCAGATCTACCTGATTAACCCGAACGGGATCGTGTTTGGCTCGACGGCACAGGTGAACGTGGGTTCATTGTTGGCGTCGACGGCGACGAATGTGAGTATCGACGGTAATAGTGTGGTGCTGAGTGGTCAGAGCGGAGCGACGGTGGTCAATCAAGGCAATATCAAGGCGACCGATGGTGGCTTTGTGGTGTTGTCTGGTCAGCAGGTCAGTAACAGCGGTCGTATTCAGGCCAATGGTGGATATGTGGCGCTGATGGCCGGCGATAAGGTGAGCTTGCAGCTAGACAACGGTGCACTGGTGAGTGTGAATGTTGACGCGTCGGCAGTGCAGGCGTTGGTGGATAACAAGGGCTTGATTCTGGCCGATGGCGGCAAAGTGTATTTGACGGCGTGGGGGAAGAATACGCTGTTGAGTACGGTGGTGAACAACGACGGGATCATTCGAGCACGCGGCTATGGCAGTAGCGCAGGTGGTACGGTGGTGTTGTTGGGAGAAGGTGGCGACACGGTCACCCGTGGCAGTATTGATGTGTCGGGCCAGGGTGCTGGGCAACAGGGTGGTACGGTGGTGTTGGGAGGGGACCGGGTCGGGGTCTTCGATAACGCAACGATTGATGCTAGCGGCGTGGCCGGTGGTGGTCGTGTGGTCATTGGTGGAGATTCGCTGAACAAGGCCCGGAGTGTGGCCAATATTGGCTTTGCGAATTCCACTTATGTTGGAAGTAATGCGACTGTCAACATTGGAAGTAGCCAGGGGGATGGCGGCTTTGTGGAGACGTCGGGTGAGAATCTGGCGATGCTGGGTCGTGTGAATGCGACGAGTGCAGGGAAGGCCGGTCAGTGGCTGATTGATCCTACCAATATCACGATCAATACTGGTAGCAGTAACGCGACTAATAGCAGTAACACCTGGTCGGGGAGTGGTACGGATTCGGTGGTGAACAATGCGTCGATTGAAGCAGCGCTGAATAGTGGCGCCAATGTGACGGTGACGACCAATTCATCGGGGAGCGGTACGGGTTGGATCAATGTGGCGGCCAATATAGCGAAGACCAGTGGAGGCAATGCGAGTCTGACGCTGTATGCGAATGGTGCAATTAATATTAGTGGCTACAGTATTACGTCCAGTAGTAATTTGCTTAACATTTCGATGAGTAGTGTAGGGGATGGGGTGACTCTGACTAATTCCACCCTTAATAGCAACGGTGGTGCAATTAATATTAGTTCATGTACGGCGGTTTTAAATAATCCAAATATTAATACTAACGGAGGTAATCTCACGATTAGTACTAATGGTGGCTCGTCGGGACCTACGATGACTCTTTGGGGTTGTAGTACGTTGAATGTGGGAAGTGGATTTGGTAATTTGAGTGTAATTTCATCCACCTGGGCGCTAAATCTAATTGGCTCGTTAACGACAATTGGCAATATAAATATTACAGGTCAAGGTGGATCGGATGCTGGAGTTTATATTCAGGCGCCGGGTAATATTGCATCGACGGGAGGGAACCTCGCCATTAAGGGGATCACGAGTATGGCGAGCGCCCAAGGGGGCGGGCTTCAGATAAGTAGTCTTAATGCATCCGGGAATATTTCATTTATTGGGATATCGAATACAAATTCGGCTGGTGTATGGATTGGCCAATCTGCTGTCGTAACGGGGGCGAATATTACTGGTTCTAGTGCCAGTGGTGCGGGTGTGAATGCTACCAATAGCAATGTCACAGGAACGACGATTGTTGGTAGTAGTGCGAGTGGCGTTGGCGTCAATCTGACTAACGTGAATGTTGTTAGCGGCTATATCACGGGTACAGGTGGTTTAGTAGGGGTCAACCTGTCGCAAACTAACGTGAATGGAACGAATATTGTTGGTAGTTCCAATGGTACGGGTGTGAATATTACGAACAGTAGTGTAACTGGGGGTAATGTCGCAGGTACGGGTGGTTCGGTTGGTGTTGGTTACTATAACTGGACTCCATCGACGGCGTTGAGCACAAATATTACGGGTGTGAGTAATGGCGGTAATGGTCTGATTTTGTCGGGTACTAGTGCTTATACGCAGGCGGCCAATACGACATTAAATATAACGGGTAACACGACGCTGTTGAATGGCAACCTAGACTTACTGACTAGTGCTGGTAATGTTTTTAATGGAAGTGTTGTTGCCTCGAATGTAGGGTACTTGTCTGTTAATGCGACAGGTAATCTGTCTATTCTTGGGGTGAATGGAAGTACTCTTAATGTAGGAGCAATTTATGTTACAAGTGGAGCGCTTAATATAAGTAATGTGGGTGCGTTCAATTTGCTGAGCGGCTTCATTAGTAGCAGCGGTGGTGCAATTAAGATTAGTTCGTGCACGGCGACTTTGAGTAATACCAGTATTAATACTAACGGAGGTAATCTCACGGTTAGCGTTAATGGTAGCTCAGGTCCTGTGCTGAATATCGGCGGTAATACATCATTGAATGTTGGAAGCGGATTTGGCAATTTGAATGCAGTTTCTCCCGCGTGGGCTGTTAATCTAACGGGTTCGCTCACGACGATTGGCAATATAAATATTACAGGTCAAGGTGGATGGGATGCTGGAGTTTATATTCAGGCGCCGGGTAATATTGCATCGACGGGAGGGAACCTCGCCATTAAGGGGATCACGAGTATGGCGAGCGCCCAAGGGGGCGGGCTTCAGATAAGTAGTCTTAATGCATCCGGGAATATTTCATTTATTGGGATATCGAATACAAATTCGGCTGGTGTATGGATTGGCCAATCTGCTGTCGTAACGGGGGCGAATATTACTGGTTCTAGTGCCAGTGGTGCGGGTGTGAATGCTACCAATAGCAATGTCACAGGAACGACGATTGTTGGTAGTAGTGCGAGTGGCGTTGGCGTCAATCTGACTAACGTGAATGTTGTTAGCGGCTATATCACGGGTACAGGTGGTTTAGTAGGGGTCAACCTGTCGCAAACTAACGTGAATGGAACGAATATTGTTGGTAGTTCCAATGGTACGGGTGTGAATATTACGAACAGTAGTGTAACTGGGGGTAATGTCGCAGGTACGGGTGGTTCGGTTGGTGTTGGTTACTATAACTGGACTCCATCGACGGCGTTGAGCACAAATATTACGGGTGTGAGTAATGGCGGTAATGGTCTGATTTTGTCGGGTACTAGTGCTTATACGCAGGCGGCCAATACGACATTAAATATAACGGGTAACACGACGCTGTTGAATGGCAACCTAGACTTACTGACTAGTGCTGGTAATGTTTTTAATGGAAGTGTTGTTGCCTCGAATGTAGGGTACTTGTCTGTTAATGCGACAGGTAATCTGTCTATTCTTGGGGTGAATGGAAGTACTCTTAATGTAGGAGCAATTTATGTTACAAGTGGAGCGCTTAATATAAGTAATGTGGGTGCGTTCAATTTGCTGAGCGGCTTCATTAGTAGCAGCGGTGGTGCAATTAAGATTAGTTCGTGCACGGCGACTTTGAGTAATACCAGTATTAATACTAACGGAGGTAATCTCACGGTTAGCGTTAATGGTAGCTCAGGTCCTGTGCTGAATATCGGCGGGAATACATCATTGAATGTTGGAAGCGGATTTGGCAATTTGAATGCAGTCTCTCCCGCGTGGGCTGTTAATCTAACGGGTTCGCTCACGACAATTGGCAATATAAATATTACAGGTCAAGGTGGATCGGATGCTGGAGTTTATATTCAGGTGCCGGGTAATATTGCATCGACGGGAGGGAACCTCGCCATTAAGGGGATCACGAGTATGGCGAGCGCCCAATGGGGCGGGCTTGAGATAGGTAGTCTTAATGCATCCGGGAATATTTCATTTATTGGGATATCGAATACAAATTCGGCTGGTGTATGGATTGGCCAATCTGCTGTCGTAACGGGGGCGAATATTACTGGTTCTAGTGCCAGTGGTGCGGGTGTGAATGCTACCAATAGCAATGTCACAGGAACGACGATTGTTGGTAGTAGTGCGAGTGGCGTTGGCGTCAATCTGACTAACGTGAATGTTGTTAGCGGCTATATCACGGGTACAGGTGGTTTAGTAGGGGTCAACCTGTCGCAAACTAACGTGAATGGAACGAATATTGTTGGTAGTTCCAATGGTACGGGTGTGAATATTACGAACAGTAGTGTAACTGGGGGTAATGTCGCAGGTACGGGTGGTTCGGTTGGTGTTGGTTACTATAACTGGACTCCATCGACGGCGTTGAGCACAAATATTACGGGTGTGAGTAATGGCGGTAATGGTCTGATTTTGTCGGGCACTAGTGCTTATACGCAGGCGGCCAATACGACATTAAATATAACGGGCAATACGACGCTATTGAATGGTAACGGAGTCGCGCTGACTAGTGTTGGTAATGTTTTTAATGGCAATGTAGTGGCTTCGAATGTAGGAACGGTGTCTGTTAATGCGACAGGTAATCTGTCTATTCTTGGAGTGAATGGAAGTGGTCTGATACTGGGTCAAATCAATTCCAGTGGTGCAGTCATTGCTTCTACTAATACAGGAAATCTTACCCTGAATGGAAATGTTGTCGGGGGAGATAATGTGACACTGATTGCTGGATTAACACAGGCAATTGCTAATCCAAGTGTAAGTAATGGTTCAGTGACAGGCGGCGATGTCATCAAAGGGAGTATCAGTAGTATTGTGGCCGGCAACGGTAAGACGGTAGTCATCTACTCGGGGAATGCCAACACACAGACCCTTGCTGGTCTGGTGGCGAATGGTACGACGAGCCAGAATAAGGGATATGCGACTAATGCGAGCGGTGGTGCAGGTGTAGTGAATACTGCTAAGGCGCTGAATATCTTCTATCGCGTTACGCCGACTTTGACGGGGAATGCCACGGCGTCAAATAAAGTCTACGATACGACCAATTTGGCATCCGTTCAGGTCGGTACCGGCGGCTTCATTGATGGGGATACCTCTACATCTACTTATGTGAATGGTGTATTTAGTAGTGCGGCGGCCGGTACGAATGTGGCGATCTGTGTGAGTTGTACGACGGTTTATGGATCTGCGTCGAACAACACGATCGCAGGCTATGTAATGTCTTCGGCTAGTTTCTCTGGTTTGCAAGCCAATATCACGAAGGCGACCGTGACGGTAGGAAATGTGACGGCGTCGAACAAGGTGTACGACACGACCACGAACGCGGTTATTAGTAACGTTGGCGTAGCCACCGTTCTACTGGGTAACACCAGTGCCGCCAATGGCACGCTGGCAAATGCGACCACGTACAGTAACTACACGGTGAATGGTTCGTTTGCCAATGCCTCGGCCGGTAACCAAACGGTGAACCTGAATGTGGCGCTTGGAGATACGACGAACTACACAGTCAGTACGGCAGGTCAGAATAGTACGTTGGCGACGATTGCCAAAGCTAATGTGACGGTGTCCAACGTGGCGGTGTCGGACAAGGTGTATGACACGACGACGAATGCGGCACTGTCGAACGGCAATGTGACAGTGCAGTTAGGTAATGCGACGGCTGCCAACGGTAGTGTTGCGAACGCAGCGGCTTATACAAATTTGACATTGATCGGTGGTTTCGCCAATGCGTCAGCCGGCATCAATAAGTCGGTGAATTTGAACATTACCTTGTCGGATACAACGAACTATACGTTGTCGGGCACGACGCAACTGAACACGACAGCCAATATCGCCAAGGCGACCGTGACGGTAGTGAACATGACGGCGTCGAACAAGGTCTACGACACGACGACCAACGCGGCCATTAGCAATGTGGGTGCAGCCACGGCATTACTGGGTAATGTGTCGACCGCCAATGGTAGCTTGGCCAATGCAACGGCGTACAACAATTACACGGTCAATGGATCGTTTGCGAATGCGGCGGCAGGTAACCAGGTGGTAATTCTGGCGGCGGTATTAGGGGACACGACCAACTACACGATCAGCACGGCGAGCCAAGGAAATACGACAGCGACGATTGCCAAGGCCAATGTGACGGTAGCGAACGTGACGGTGTCGGATAAGGTGTATGACACGACCACCAATGCAGCGCTGTCGCATGGGAATGTGACGGTACAGTTGGGTAATGCTAGCGCCGCCAATGGCAGTCTTGCCAATGCGATGGCGTTTGGCAACTACACATTCAATGGGGCGTTCGCGAATGCGTCGGCAGGTAGTAATAAGCTTGTGAGCTTAAATGTGACGTTGGCGGATACGACAAACTACACGTTGTCTGGGGCGACGCACCAGAGCGTGACGGCCAATATTGCCAAGGCCAATGTGACGGTAGCGAACGTGACGGCCTCTAATAAGGTGTATGACACGACGACCAACGCGGCCATTAGCAATGTAGGTGCGGCCACGGTATTGTTGGGTAACGCTTCGGCGGCCAACGGGACGCTAGCATCGGCTACGACCTACAGCAACTACACGGTCAACGGTTCTTATGCGAATGCCGCAGCGGGTAGTCAGACGGTGAGCCTGAACGTCGCGTTGGGCGATACGACGAACTATGCATTCTCAGGGACGTCGCAGTTGAATACGACGGCCAATATTGCGAAGGCAAATGTAGTGCTGAGTAATGCGACGGTGTCCGATAAAGTGTATGACACGACGACCAACGCCTTGTTGAATCCAGGAAGTGCGCAAGTGCAATTGGGGAATGCTTCTGCAGCTAACGGTAGTGTGATGAATGCGACGTCGTACACGAACCTGGCGTGGACGGGGGGCTTTGTCAATGCTTCGGCTGGAGGAAATAAGACAGTCAATCTGAATATTGCGGTGGTGGATACGACGAACTACGCGTTCTCAGGATCGTCGCAACTGACCACCACGGCCAATATCGCCAAGGCGAACGTGACGGTCGTGAACATGGCGGCGTCGAATAAGGTGTATGACACGACGACCAATGCTGCCATCAGCAATGTGGGTGTCGCCACCCTGTTACTGGGTAATGTGTCGGCCGCCAATGGCAGCCTGGCCAATGCGACGGCATACAGCAATTACAGCGTCAATGGCGCCTTTGCGAATGCGGCGGCAGGTAACCAGACGGTAATTCTGACGGCGGTGTTAGGTGATACGACGAACTACGCGGTGAGCACGGCAAGCCAAAGCAATACGACAGCGGCGATTGCGAAGGCCAATGTGACGGTGGCCAATGTGACGGCCTCGAGCAAGGTGTACGACACGACGACCAATGCTGCCATTAGCAATGTGGGGGCAGCCACGGTGTTACTGGGTAACGCCAGTGCCGCTAATGGCACGCTGGCCGCAGCCACGAGCTACAACAACTATACGGTCAACGGATCGTATGCGAACGCAGCGGCAGGTAGCCAAATGGTGAGCCTGAACGTGGCGTTGGGAGATACGACGAACTACGCGTTGAGCACGGCGAGCCAAACGAACACGACAGCAACGATTGCGAAGGCCAATGTGACGGTGGCCAATGTGACGGTGTCGGATAAGGTGTATGACACGACGACCAATGCGGCCATTAGTCATAGTGATTCGACAGTGCAGTTGGGTAATGCGACGGCTGCCAATGGCAGTCTGGCGAACGCAGTGGCCTATACGAATTTGGCACTGAGCGGTGGCTTTGCCAATGCGTCAGCCGGTAGTAATACGACGGTGAACTTGAACATTGCGTTGTCGGACACGACGAACTACACCTTGTCGGGGACGACGCAGGTCAATACAGTGGCCAATATTGCAAAGGCAAATGTGACGGTGGCCAACGTGGCAGCCTCGAACAAGGTGTATGACACGACGACCAATGCTGCCATCAGCAGTGTCGGCGCAGCGACGGTGTTGCTGGGTAATGCCGGCGCGGCGAATGGAAGCCTTGCCAATGCGACGGCGTTTAGTAACTACACGGTCAATGGCTCGTATGCAAATGCGGCGGCAGGCAGCCAAACGGTGAACCTGAATGTGGCGTTGGGAGATACAACGAACTATACGGTCAGTACGTCAAGTCAGAATAGTACGACGGCAACAATTGCCAAGGCGAATGTGACGGTGGGTAATGTGTCGGTGTCGAACAAGGTGTATGACACGACGACAAGCGCTGCGATCAATAATGTTGGAGCCGGTACGGTGTTGCTGGGTAATGCCAGTGCGGCCAATGGCAGCCTCGCGAACGCTGCGGCGTACAGCAACTACACGGTCAATGGATCGTTTGCGAACGCAGCCGCAGGAAATCAGGCGGTAACCCTGACGACAGTATTGGCTGATACGACAAACTACACATTGAGCGGAGTCACGCAAAAAAATACGACGGCGACGATTGCCAAGGCGAACGTGACCGTGGGTAATGTGACGGCGTTTGGCAAGGTGTATGACACAACGACCAACGCGGCGATCAGTAACGTCGGTGCTGCGACGGTACAGCTGGGTAATGTCGCTGCTGCCAACGGTAGCCTGGCCAATGCCACTGGGTATAGTAGTTATACGGTGAGTGGGACGTTTGTTAATGCGTCTGCCGGTAATCAGACGGTCACTCTGACGTCGGTATTGGGCGATACGACGAACTACACCTTGAGCAGTACTACGCAGACGACGACGGTCGCAACGGTGGCGAAGGCGAACGTGACGGTTGGTAATGTCTCTGCTTCAGATAAGGTGTACGACACGACTAGCAATGCCTTCATCAGCAACGTGGGGGTAGCGACGGCGCAGTTGGGTAACGCATCAGCGGCCAACGGTAGTTTGGCAGGAGCGGCGTCATATACAAATCTGACACTGCTGGGAAGCTTTGCTAATGCATCTGCCGGTAGCAACAAGGCGGTGAATTACAATGTCGCGTTGTTGGATACGACGAATTACACCCTGGTTGGGGCAGTCCAGCGTAATACGACGGCGAACATTGCGAAGGCCAATGTGACAGTGGTTGGTGTGACCGCCTTGACAAGGTATATGACACCACGACAAACGCAGCGATCAACAGTGTTGGAGCGGGGACGGTGCAGTTGGGGAATGCTTCGGCCGCCAATGGTAGTTTGGCGGGGGCGATGGGCTACAACAGCTATACGGTCAACGGCTCGTTTGCGAACGGATCGGCAGGTAATCAGACGGTGAGCCTGACGACTGTATTGGGTGACACGACGAACTACGCAGTCAGCACGGCAAGTCAAAACACGACGGCAGCGGCGATTGCAAAAGCCAATGTGACGGTAGCGAACGTGGCGGCATCGAATAAGGTGTATGACACCACAACGAATGCGGCTATTAGCAATGTTGGGGCAGCCACGGTGTTGCTGGGCAACGCTTCTGCGGCCAATGGCAGCCTGGCCGCGGCCACCTCCTATAACAACTACACAGTCAACGGTTCGTATGCGAACGCAGCGGCAGGTAGCCAGACGGTGAACCTGAATGTGGCGTTGGGCGACACGACGAACTATACGTTCAGTAGTACTACGCAGAACTATACCCGTGCGAACATCGCTCAAGCCAGTGTGGTAGTGAGCAATGCGTCGGTGTCAGATAAGGTGTATGACACGACCACCAATGCTTCGCTGGTCACAGGAAGTGCTCTGGTGCAATTGGGTAATGCAGCTGCCGCGAATGGTAGTTTGGCCAACGCGGCGGCGTATACGAATTTGACGTTGACTGGTGGCTTCGTTAATGCATCTGCCGGTATGAACAAGGTGGTCAACGTCAACGTCGCCCTGATGGATACAACCAACTACACGTTGTCGGGGGCGACGCAGGTCAATACGACAGCATCGATTGCCAAGGCCAATGTGACGGTGGCCAATGTGACGGCGTCGAATAAGGTGTATGACACGACGACCAATGCATCGGTGAGCAATGTGGGTAGTGCGACAGTGCAGTTAGGTAATGCCTCGGCAGCCAATGGCAGTCTGGCGTCAGCAGTCGGCTACAGCAACTACGCGGTCACTGGGGCGTTTCTCAATGCTACTGCAGGTAGTCAGACGGTGAACCTGACGACGGTGTTGGGTGATACGACGAACTACACGTTGAGCAGTGGTAGCCAGAACAACACGACGGCATCGATCGCCAAGGCCAATGTCACGGTAGCCAATATGACGGCGTTCGATAAGGTCTATGACACGACGACGAATGCATCCATTAGCAACGTCGGCAATGCGACAGTGCAGTTAGGTAACGCGTCGGCAACCAATGGCAGCCTGGCAGCGGCGAGCGCATACAGTAATTATGTTGTTACCGGGGCATTCGCCAATGGAACGGCGGGAAATCAGAAGGTGAATCTGACGACGGTTCTCGGAGATACGGCGAACTACTCCTTGAGCAACGCCACGCAACTTACTACCACGGCGACGATTGCCAAGGCGAATGTTGGGGTGGCTAATGTAAGCGCCTTCGATAAGGTGTACGACACAACAACTAATGCCAGTATCAGTCATAGTGATGTGACGGTGCAGTTGGGTAATGCGTTGGCCGCGAACGGTAGTTTGGCGAATGTTGCGGTTTATACGAACCTGACATTGACGGCTGGCTTTGCGAATGGATCAGCCGGCGCCAACAAGACGGTAAATCTGAACCTCTCATTGCTGGATGCAGCCAATTACACCCTGTTGTCGACAGCGCAGCAGAGCACGACGGCCAACATTGCAAAAGCGAACGTCACCGTGTCTAACGTGATGGCGTCCAACAAGGTGTACGACACGACGACGAACGCTGCGATCAGTAGTGTGGGCGTGGCAACAGTTCTGTTGGGTAACGCGACCAGCGCTAATGGCAGTCTGGCCAATGCGACGGCATATAGCAACTACGTGGTCAATGGGACGTTTGCCAATGCAGCGGCAGGCAGCCAAGCGGTGAACCTGACACCGGTGTTGGGCGACACGACAAACTATACGTTCAGTGCTGCTAGTCAGACCAATACGACGGCGACGATTGCCAAGGCCAACGTGACGGTGGCCAATGTGAGCGCCTCAGACAAGGTATATGACACGACGACCAATGCCGCCTTGTCGGGTGGTAATGTGACCGCGCAATTGGGTAATGCAACAGCCGCTAACGGAAGCCTGGCCAGTGCGACGGCGTATGGTAACTATGCGATCACTGGAGCGTTTGCGAACGCCTCTGCCGGTAACAATCAGAACGTCAGTCTGACGACTGTGCTGAGTGACACGACGAACTACACCTTGAGTAGCAGCGCCCAGACTGGTACGACGGCCAACATTGCGAAGGCGAACGTCACGGTGGCCAATATCGCGGTCTTCGACAAGGTGTACGACACAACGACAAACGCAGCGATCAGTAATGTAGGGGCCGCTACGGTGCAGTTGGGTAATGCTTCTGCTGCAAATGGCAGTCTGGCAAATGCGATGGCATATACCAATTATGCCGTCAGTGGCAGATTTGCTAATGCTTCTGCTGGCAATCAAATGGTCAATTTGACGACGATATTGGCCGATGCGACGAACTATAGTTTGTCAGGGGTAACGCAGAGGAGCACGACTGCCAATATTGCGAAGGCCAATGTCGTCGTAAATAATGCCGCTGTGGCAGACAAGGTGTATGACACGACGACGAATGCATCGTTGCTGCCTAGCAGTGCGCAGGTACAGTTAGGGAATGCGGCGCTCGCCAATGGTAGTCTGGTGAGCGCGGTTGCGTACACCAACCTGACGTTGGCTGGTGGCTTTGCCAATGCCTCGGCGGGAACCAACAAGGAAGTGAATCTGAATATCGGGTTGTTGGATACGACCAACTATACGTTGTCGGGAACGACGCAGTTCAATACCACCGCTAATATTGCCAAGGCAAGTGTCACCGTATCGAATGTGACGTCCTATAACAAGGTCTATGACACGACAACGAACGCGGCGATCAGCAATATTGGGGCGGCTACCGTGCAGTTGGGCAATGCCTCTACGGCCAATGGCAGCCTGGCGACAGCCACAGCGTATAGCAACTATAACGTCAATGGCATGTTTGCGAATGGTTCTGCCGGAACCCAGACGGTGAGCCTTAACACGCTGTTGGGCGATGCTACGAACTACACGGTGAGTTCGAGCAGTCAGACCACGACGACGGCGACGATCGCAAAGGCGAATGTGACAGTGAGTAATGTCGCGGCGTCGGATAAGGTATATGACACGACGACGAATGCGGCCATTAGTAATGTGGGCGTAGGGACGGTATTGCTGGGTAACGCCACTGCGGCCAATGGCAGTCTTGCCGGCGCAAGTGCTTATGGAAATTACCTGGTCAGTGGCACATTCGGCAATGCTTCTGCGGGTAGTCAAACGGTGAGCCTGACGACGGTGTTGGGCGATACACAGAATTACACGCTCTCAGGTGTGACGCAAAAGACGGCAACGTCAAATATTGCGAAGGCCAGTGTGGCATTGAGCAATGCGACGGTGTCAGACAAGGTATATGACACGACAACGAATGCGTCCTTGATTCTAGGAAGTGCTCAAGTACAGCTGGGGAATGCCTCTGCGGCCAACGGTAGTCTGGCCAACGCGATGGCCTATACGAATCTGACGTTGATGGGCGGATTCGCTAATGCTTCTGCGGGGGCAAATAAGGCAGTCAATCTGAGTATAGGGCTGGTAGATACGACTAACTACACCTTGGTCGGCACAACACAGGTGAGTACGACGGCCAATATCGCGAAAGCCAATGTGGTGTTGAGTCATGCCACGGTGTCGGACAAAGTTTATGACACCACGACTAATGCCGTGCTAACGGCAGAAGCGCTCAGGTTCAGTTGGGTAATGCATCAGCCGCTAACGGTAGTTTGGCCAATGCAATGGCCTACACTAACTTGGCATT
>NZ_BADI01000804.1:0-10280 GCF_000333555.1 Herbaspirillum sp. B65
GCATTTCTTGACTGGATGCAAAGCGCAGCAGCTGCGCCCGATGTTCGCCCATCCGGCGCCAAGCCGCGCCCGGCCTGGCTGGGCAGGGGGATATCCACACTTTTTGGGAGCAAGCCTGTGGACAAGGGCTGGACAAGCCCGTCAAGCCATTGATTCCAAAGATTTTTTTGCTTTTGATCGCCACCAGCACAGGCGACATCCCGCAAGCCTCCCGCTGTGCAGCGCCACAGGATATCCACATATTTTGGTGGCAAGCCTGTGGACAAACGCTTGGCAAGCGATTCAAGTCACTGATTCAAAAAGAGATTTTCCATCAGGCCAGCAGATGGGCAAGGCGCGTGCACTGCAAAGGAAAAGAAGGCGGGAAAGGCGAGGGGCAGACCCCGCGAACGAAGCCTGCCCGGGAAGGGATGGACGCACCCCGCGCCGCGCACCGGCAGGTTGGCACCCACCGGGAAGGGAGGACCGCGGCTTCCATCACGTGTGCGTACTGCCGGGTTACGACGCCACTGTCCGGCCTGGGCGTGAAGCATGAAGCGCAAGAAAACTGGCTGCCCCGGAGAAAAGAGCCTGCGATGCGCTCGCATCGCAGGCAAAACATCTGCACAGGTACAGAGGAGACAGGCGCAAGTCTAGCCAGCACGTATGACCGTGCCGTGACAGTGCACAAGGAATCAAAAGAAGATGAAGAAACAGGAAAAAACAGACGGGCAATATGCAGAAATGTCATGAGGCCGTCATATCGACGACCTATAGTGGGAACCCTAGTGCGGTACATGCAACCGATATGCATGATCGCATGGTGTGTTGGACATCTGTCCAGCACACCCTCCCTTCGGAGGCGTCCGCCTCCACGACATTTCCCTTCAGAACAACTACCGCAAAATTACCAGACGCCTTCGATGGCGGTGGCTTGCAGCTTGATGCGCGAGACTTCGCCATCGGCGCCTTGCAGTGCGAGGTCGTCGGGCATGGTCTTGGGCGGCTTGCGGAACCATTCCAGGCACAGTTGCGACAGGTTGGTCAGGGCTTTCTTGGCCATGAACTGCTGCAACAGTTCACGCGTCAGTTCCAGATTGGAAGCCAGGTAGAAGTCGCCCGGTCGGGCCAAGGCCTGTACGCCCTCGCTCATGCGCTGCAAGTCCTTCTGGAACATCTGGCGCGGCACCGGCAGCGGATGACCGGCCGAGACCAGCAGTTCCTGGAACAGCGGCGCCATGAAGTCCAGCGCATAGCCATCGCACTGGACCCAGGCATGGAAGGCATCCTGATGGCTGGCCACGCTCTGACCATCCTCGCCCAGCGTACCGAAGGACAGGGCCCCGCCACCGTCCTCGCGGATCAGGTAGAAGGCGGCACCGGCCACGGGGAAGGCGTTGCGCTTGTAGAACTTCTTGAGGATCTGGGCAGCGGTGACGGAGAAGAAGAAACTGGCGGCCGGGATATCGGCCTCCACGCTATGGAGCACCGAATGGATGACGCGGAAGATGCGTTGGTAATCGGCCAGGGGAATCAATGGGCGCAGGTTCTGCGCGGAGGAATGTGTACTTTGCATGGACGCTATTTTCTCATGGAAAAGAACGGGCAAGCCGCTAGGCCGCTCCACGGAAGCACGACACTGCCGACTTCCGTTGCGTGACGCGCTTTGGAACAAAAGCGGATTCACGACTTGCCGTTCCACCCTCAAGAGATTTTTACTGCAACAACTCTGCTGCTACTGCCACTACTACAGCTACTACTACTTCAACTGCGGTACAACCCTAGCTCACAAACTTGCTGCTTACAGCCACTGCCACCCTTACCAGCACTACCCCTAGTACCGGCAAGGCTACTGCCTTGCTACCGTACAACTTCACTACTCCCCCTACACCCCTACTTCCCCCACCCTCTTTCCCCCAGGCATTCAATTCATGGGCTTTTGCGCCTGCATGAAGCAGGTGCAATCGATATCGTGATACTGCGCGCAGTGCTGCAACGAGGGCCGGGTCAGGCCATTGTTGAACAGCGAGCGGTCGTCTGCGGCTAATGCGGTATAGCGCATGGTCGTGGCCATGGCGTGCGGCTCGCGCTGACCGACATCATCCAGCGACACTTCCAGTTGGCCCCATTCGCGATCGGTCTTGACGAACAGATACATCAGGACGGTGCAAAAAATCAGGTAACTGATGAACATCAGGGTGATTTCACCCGTTAAGGATTCGGCGAGAAAATGCATGACTGGCTCCTGGCAAGCGACTTCGGTGAGGTCTTGCGTACCATGGATGACTCTCCATCGTGATGCCGGGAGTCAGAGGCACAGACCGCGTTTCATTGGTTCCCATGGTAGGTGCTGCAGGTCCGGGCGAACATCGGGGAATTCCTGATCCATCACAGGATTGCCAAGCTCAAGCGTAGGCAGGCTGCGGCTTGGCGGGCGATGCCTGGAATCGCAGGCAGGCGGCGCAGTTACGCAAAATGCAAGCAGCAGCGGCGCGTGACAATAAAAAAACCCGCCAGGCTTGCGCATGGCGGGTTCAAGCTCGAATAGTCCAAGTCGAGGACGTCCTGAGGAGACGTCCCTACTGTAACCATCTCCCGCCCAGCGTGGAACGAAGCATTGCTCATGCGCTTATACCGGTGACGCATAAGCGCTGGCCTGCCACTCAGCCCGCCTTGGCTGGCATCCAGCGTTCCACCAGCCGGGTCCAGTAGGCCGCGCCCACCGGGATATTGGCATCGTTGAAATCGTAGCCGGCGTTGTGCAGCATGGGCTGGCCACGGCCATTGCCCACCCGCAGGAAGCAGCCGGGACGCTGTTGCAGGAAGTAGGCGAAGTCTTCGCTGCCGGCAATCGGGCCAAAGGGGGCAATCACCTTGTCGGGCCCCACCAGTTCCTCGGCCACGCTGCGGGCGAAGTCGGTTTCGGCCTGGCTATTGACCAGCACCGGATAGCCGCGCAGATACTCGATCTGGGCCTGGGCGCCATAGCTCTCGGCGTGACTGCTCACCAGGGCGCGGATGCGCTGCTCCAGCAGCTCGCGCACCTCGGGCTTGAAGGAACGCACGCTCAATTCCAGGGTGGCGAATTCCGGGATCACGTTGGAGGCGCGTCCGGCGTGCAGGCTGCCCACCGTGACCACCGCTGTTTCCATCGGATCGACATTGCGCGCCACCACCGTCTGCAAGGCCATCACCACGCTGGCCGCCGCCACCACCGGATCGACCGACAGGTGCGGCCGTGCCGCATGGCTGCCGCGGCCGGTGATGCGGATCTTGACCGTATCGCAGGCGGCCATGAAGGGGCCGCTACGGAACATGAAGGTCCCCTCCTCCACGCCCGGATGATTGTGGATGCCGAAGACGGCGTCGCAGGGAAAACGCTCGAACAGGCCATCGGCCAGCATCTTCTGTGCACCACTATCGAAGCCGGCCTCTTCGGCGGGTTGGAAGATCAGGTTCAAGGTGCCATCGAAACGGCGGGTGCGCGCCAGGTGCTTGGCCGCCCCCAACAGCATGGCGGTATGGCCGTCATGACCGCAGGCGTGCATCGCGCCGGGCTTGATGCTGGCCCAGTCCAGGCCGGTTTCTTCCTGGATCGGCAAGGCATCCATGTCGGCCCGCAGGCCGATGCTGCGCGTACTGCTGCCCACGCGCAAGGTCGCTACCAGGCCATTGCCGCCGATGTGGCGGGTCACCGCATAGCCCCATTCTTCCAGGCGCGCAGCCACCAGGGCGGCGGTATCGACCTCCTCGAAGGACAGCTCGGGATGCTGGTGAATGTGACGGCGCAGGCCGGTGATTTCCTCTTTCAGGTCGTGCAGGTCGGCGACCTCGCACAGCTGGTGCTCGTGGGGGTGATTCATGTCTGCTCCGGTACGGGGGCGCGGCGCGCCAGCACATCGCGGCCCTGCTCGGCCAGGTCCCAGAACAGGCCGGCCATCAGTTGCAGCGACTCGCGTGAAACGCTGGCCAGTATATGCTCGTTGGGCGCGTGCTGTGAGCAGGCCGGGTAGGAGTGCGGCACCCACAGCGTGGGCAAGCCCAGGGTTTCGGAAAACACATCGTTGGGCAGCGAGCCACCGAGATTGGGCAGCAGCGTGGGCGTCTTGCCAGTGGTCTCCTGCAGCGAGGCCAGGCCCCAGCGCACCCATTCGTCATCGGGATCGAGCCGGGTGGCGGCGAACTGTACGCCGACCTGCTGGACCTGGACATCATCGAAACCATGTTCATCCAGATGAGCACGGATGTGGTCGATGAAATGTGCATCGTCACTGCCGACCACGAAGCGGATCTGGCAATGCGCGCTGGCATGGCCGGGAATGGCATTGACCGGGGCGTCCGGGTTGCCGGTCTTGAAGGCCAGCACTTCCAGCGTATTCCAGCCAAACACGCGCTCGGCCGGGCTCAGGTCGGGCTCACCCCAATCCGGGTCGATCTCGGGATCGGTCGCACCACCGCCCACCTTGACGTTGGCCAGTGCCTTGCGCACGTTCGACGGCAGCGCCTCGGGCAGCAATGCTGGCACGCGGATGGCGCCACGTTCATCGACCAGACAGGCAATCGCATGGGCCAGGCGCACACCGGGATTGCGCAGCAGGCCGCCCCAGTTGCCGGAATGGTGCGCGCCGTCGCGCAGGTGGCAGGTGAGGTCGAAATTGCAGCCGCCGCGCGAGCCGAGGAACATGGTCGGCGTCGGCGCATTCACACGCGGCCCATCGGAGGCGATGAAGAGGTCTGCCTGCAGGCGTTGGGCATATTGCTGGCAGACCTCGTTCAAGCCGGGCGAACCGTTTTCCTCGCCCATCTCCAGGATCAGCTTGACGTTGTAGCCCAACTGGCCGCCGCGCACCTTCATCACTTCTTCCAGGGCGGCGAAGTTGATGGTGTGCTGGGCCTTGTTGTCGGCAATGCCGCGTCCGTACCAGCGCTCGCCTTCCACCACGATCTCCCACGGCGAGAGGCCGGCGCGCCATTGCTTGTCATAGCCGCGCACCACGTCGCCGTGGCCATAGGTCAGGACCGTGAAGGCCGCGCCCGCTTCGCTGCGCTCGGCGATCAAGAAGGGGCCACCGCCGGCCACCGGGTTGTCGATCACCTCGCACTGGAAACCCAGGGTCTGCAGGTAAGGCGTGATTTCCTGGTGCAGGTAGTCGTAGAGGATAGGCAGGCTGGCCGGCTCCTGGCTTTCAGTACGGATGGCCACGCGGCGCTTCAAGGTGTCCATGAAACGGCCTTCGTCGAAGTAGGCTTGTACGCCGGCGATGGCTTGTGCTCTGCTCATGCTGCTGCTCCTGTGTCGTTGTCGTTTTGCTTCATCTTTTCATGCGGCCGCAGCCAGCGCCGGGATGCCCAGGCCCGGTTCGGGCGTCAGCGCCGAGGCCAGCAACATGCGGGTATAGGGGTGCTGCGGGTTGCTGAAGATTTGTTCACGGCTCTGACATTCCACGATGCTGCCCTTGTTCATCACCGCCACCCGGTCCACCAGGTGTTCCACCACGCCCAGGTCATGGCTGATGAAGAGATAGGTCAGTCCGAACTCGGCCTTCAGGTCCAGCAGCAGGTTGAGGATCTGCGCCTGCACCGACACGTCCAGCGCCGAGGTCGGTTCATCGCAGATGAGGATGTCGGGGCGCAGGATCAGCGCGCGCGCAATGGCCACCCGCTGGCGCTGGCCGCCCGAGAGCTGGTTGGGATACTGGAGGTGGGTGCGCTCGGGCATCCCCACCAGGTCGAGGATGTCCTTGACCTTGCGGCTGCGCTCGGCGGCGTTACCGAGGCCATGCAGCTTCAAGGGCAGGCCGACGATCTCGCCCACGGTCTTGCGCGGATTCAAGGAGGAATACGGGTCCTGGAAGATCGGCTGGATATGCCGCGCATGTTCACGCCGCTGGGTCGGATCGACTTCCTGGCCGTTGATGAGCACATTGCCCGAACTCGGCGCCAACAGGCCCAGCAGCATCTTGGCCAGGGTGCTCTTGCCGCAGCCGGATTCGCCCACCAGGCCCAGGGTCTCGCCGCGATACAGGCGCAGCGAGACGTCATTGACGGCCTTCAGTTCGCCAGGAGGCTGGAACAAGCCACGCTTGATCGGATATACCTTGGACAGCGCGCACAACTCCAGCGCGATATCGTCCAATGGCGCCGGGGGCAAGGTCTGGGTCGTCATGCTGCCACCTCCATTTCGGAAACCGGAACATCCAGCTTGCAGCAGCGCGCCTGGTGCGGCGCGTTGCAAGGACCCTGCTGCACCATGGGCGGATCGCTCTCGCAAGCGCCATCGGCCAGCGCGCAGCGATTGCGGAAGGCGCAGCCGCTGACCTGGCCCACCAGGCTGGGCACCACGCCGGGAATGGCTTGCAGGCGGCTGCCCGGCAGCGTCTTGCCACGCACCGGAATGCAGTTGAGCAAGCCACGCGTATAAGGGTGACGCGGCTGGGCGAACAGTTGCGCCACATCGGTGGTCTCCACCACCTGCCCCGCATACATCACCGCCACCCGGTCGGCGATACGCGAGACCACGCCCAGGTCGTGAGTGATGAAGATGACGGCGGTACCGAACTCCTGTTGCAGCTCGCGGATCATGCGCAGGATCTGGGCCTGGATGGTCACGTCCAGGGCGGTGGTGGGTTCGTCGGCGATGATCAGGTCGGGACTGCACATGAGCGACATGGCGATCATCACGCGCTGGCGCAGGCCGCCCGAGAGCTGGTGCGGATACTGGCGCAGGCGGTCTTCGGCATTGGCAATGCCGGTGCGATGCAACAGGTAGAGCGCGCGCTCGCGCGCTTCGCCACGGGTCACGCCGGGTTGCTGCAGCATGGCCTCGCAGAGTTGATTACCCAGCGTGTAGGAGGGATTGAGCGAGGTCATCGGCTCCTGGAAGATCATCGACATGCGCTTGCCGCGCAATTGCATCCGCTGCTTTTCGCTCATGCCATTCAGATCGGCGCCGTCGAACAGAATATGGTCGGCACTGCATTGCGCCTTGCGCGGCAGCAACCCCATCAGGGCCAGCGAGGTCATGGACTTGCCGCAGCCGGATTCGCCGACCAGGCAGAGCATTTCTCCGCGCCGCACCTGGAAATCAATGCCGCGCACGGCGTGCAACATGCCGTTCTCGGTGGGCAAGTCCACCTTCAGGTTCTTCACATCCAGCAATACACTCATGGTCTGCTCCTTGGGTACGGTGGGTGCGTGGGAATTTCAGTTACGGCCATCGGGCGCATTCACATCGCGCAGGCCATCGCCGACCAGGTTGATGGCCAGCACCAGCAACGCCAGCGCCACGCCGGGAATGACGATCACCCACGGCTTGAAGAACATGTAGGTCTTGCCCTCGGCCACCATCAGGCCCCAGGACGGCGTGGGCGGCTGTACGCCCAGCCCCAGGAAGGACAGCGTGGCTTCCAGCAGGATGGCGTGGGCCATCTCCAGGGTCGCTACCACGATCAAGGCGCCCATGATGTTGGGCAGGATCTCGCGCAGCAGGATGTACGGGGTGGAGGCGCCGATGGCCTTGGCCGCCGCGATGAATTCGGCATCGCGCAACTGCTGCGTGGCCGAACGCGTGACCACGGCAAAGCGGTCCCACAGCAGCAGGCCCAACAACACGATCACCACCTTCAACGAACCACCCACCAGCGAGGCCATGGCCAGCGCCACCAGCACCACCGGCATGGCCAGACGGGTAGTGATGAGGTAGCTGATGACGGCATCGGTGCGTCCGCCGAAGTAGCCGGCCAGCACGCCCAGGGTGGTGCCGATCAGGCCCGAGAGCAGCGCGGCGGCGATGCCGATGGTCAGCGAGACGCGGGCGCCGAAGATCAGGCGCGAGAGGTAATCGCGGCCCAGCTTGTCGGTGCCGAGGATGTGTTCCCAACTGCCCTGGGCCTGCCACACGGGCGGGATCAGGCGCGCGGTGACATCCTGATCGAAGGGATCATGGGGCGCCAGCAGCGGTGCAAAGATCGCCGCCAGCACGATCACGGCGAGCACGGCGGCGCCCAGCATCAGGCCGCGATGGCCGAGCAGACGACGCAACTGGCGGCGCCAGGCAGGTAGCGGCGGCAGTGCCGCTTGCAGCACGGGAGTGGAGGTCATGGTGGGAGGGGTGGCAGTAGTGATCGCATTCATGGCAGAGTCCTGATGATCGATAGCGACATCAACGGGTACGGATGCGCGGATCGAGCAGCGCATTGATCACATCGGCCAGGAAGGTCAGGCCGATGTAGAACATGGCGATGATCAGCACCACCGCCTGCACCACCGGATAGTCATTGCGCGAGATGGCATCCCAGGCCAACTGCCCCAGGCCCTGCATGGAATACACCGATTCGATCACCACCGAGCCGCCCAGCATGAAGCCCAACTCCACCGCCGCCAATGCCACCACCGGAATGACGGCATTGCGCAGCGCATGTTTGAACACCACCCGCGACTTGGAGAGGCCCTTGGCGCGGGCAGTGCGGATGTAATCCGACCCCAGCACTTCCAACATCCCCGAGCGGGTCAGACGCATCATGGCCGGCATGGCGTAATAGCCCAGCGCCACTGCCGGCAGGATGAAGTGCTGCCAGCTCTCATTGCCCGCCACCGGCAGCCAGTGCAGGGTGACCGCGAAGATCAGGATCAGCGTGAGGCCGAACCAGAAGCTGGGCATGGCCTGCCCGACCACGGCAATCAGCAGTGCCGTGCGATCCAGCCAGGTATCGCGATAGAGCGCCGCCAGCACGCCCAATGGAATGGCGGTCAGGATCGCCAGCAGCAAGGCGCTGCCGCCCAGTTTGAAGGTGATGGGCAGGCGTTCGGAAATCATTTCCATCACCGGCCCCTGGAAGTAGAAGGACTTGCCGAAGTCGAGCTGCACGGCACGGCCCAGCCAGTCCACGTATTGCGTGGTCAGCGGACGGTCCAGGCCGAACTGGGTACGCACCGATTCGACCTGCGCGGCCGTGGCTTCCGGCCCGGCGATGGAGACCGCCAGATCTCCGGAGAGATGCAGCAAGGTGAAGCTGACGACGGACACCGTCAGCGCCACGCACAAGGCGATGGCGAGGCGGCGCAGGAGGTAGATCAACATGGCGATCCTTCCTTGCAGAAGCTGGGCGGATGACGTCAGGAGCGGCGCACGCAGGGCATGCGCCACCGGGTTTATTTCCAGGAAGCTTCGTAGAAGCGCGGCAACTCGTCGGGATAGCCCTGGAACTTCAGCTGCGCGTTGTAGGCATAGTAGGTCGAGTAGGAGAACATCGGTGCGATGTAAGCCTGCTTGGAAATCAGTTCCAATGCCTTGGAGTAGTTGGCCTTGCGCACGGCCGGATCGATCGAAGTGTCGGCGCTCTGCAGGTATTGCTGCAGTTGCGGATCCTTGGTGATGTCGTCCGCACTACCCTTGAAATAGACACCGGCGAAGGCCGAGGTATCGTTCATCGAGAACGAGCCCCAGGAATAGAAACTCATGGGAGTCTTGCCGCTGCGGTACTCGGTCTGCAGGGCGGCGAACTTCATGTAGTGCAGGCGCGCACGGATGCCGACCTTGCGCAGGTCGCCGATGATGGCTTCGGCGATTTCACGTTCGCGATAGGCGTAGATGTCGGTATCGAAACCGTTGGGATAACCGGCTGCCGCCAGCAATTCCTTGGCCTTGGCCGGGTTGTAGTCGTACTTGATGGCGGCATTGCTGTCGCACCCGAACTGGGTGCGGAAACAGGCTGTATAGACCGGCTGGCTGCCGCCACGCATGAGGTTGTCGGCATAGCCCTTGCGATTGATCGCATAGTTGACCGCCTGGCGCACGCGCACATCCTTGAAGGGCGAATTGGGGGCCGAGCTACCGGTCACGTCCAGGGTGATGAAACCGACCCGCATGGTTTCGCCACTCTGCACGGCCAGCTTGGGATTGGTCTTGAGGGAATCGGCCTGGTCCGGCGGCACGCGCCAAATCCAGTCGATGGCGCCGGTCATCAGTTGCGCGGCACGGGTTTCCGGATCGGGGATCACCACGAACTTGATGTTGCCGATGGAGGGTTGGCCCTGCGGGCTATCCTTGAAGTAGTTGGTGTTCTTGACCAGGGTCACGCCCTGCCCTGGCGTGACGCTGGTGACCTTGTAGGGACCGGTGCCGATGGGCGCTTTGGAAAAGCCTTCCAGGCCGACCTTCTTGAAATAGGCGGCGGGATAGATCGGCAGGGGCCGGGCCAGGTATTCCAGCGCCCGCGGGAACGGGGCCTTCANGTTGATGCGTACCTTGTAGTCCCCAGCTTGTCGACGCTCTTGATCCAGTCGGTGTTCTGGCGCGTGAC
>NZ_BADI01000803.1:0-1816 GCF_000333555.1 Herbaspirillum sp. B65
GCCGACAAATGGCGTGCTCAGACCCATGTGCAGTTCGGCTACGAGATCCTCAACAAGATCAGTTTCCCCTTCAACCTGGCCGAGATCGTCTGGTGCCATCACGAGTATCACCGGCCGCGTCTTGCGCCAGTCCTCGGCCACGCTGTCGAGGAAGGTGTTGAGGGTGGTCTTGATGGAGGACTCGCCGCGCGCCTGCCCGGCCGAGAGCAAGACGCCGCTGACGATGGACTTGCAGCGCTGCAACTGCGCTTCCATCTCGCTGATGTCGTCCAGCATGTCGGGACGCTGGCTGATTTCGGGCATCCGCTTCCAGTCGCCCAGGATGACCGAGACGGTGGCCAAGGGCGTGCCCAGTTCATGCGCCGCGCCCGAGGCCAACAGGCCCATGCGCACGATGTGGTCTTCCTCGGCGGCGCGCTGGCGCAGGTCGGCCAGCAAGGCGTCACCGGCGCGCAGGTTGCTGCTGATACGGGTGATGAAGAACACCATCAGCCCGGCATTGAGCAGGAAGCAGATCAGCGTGCCTTCCACGTACAGGCTCAAGAGGCCCGCGTTATGGTCCGGCGGCAGCGGCAGCGGTTCGGAAAACAGCGCCAGCCCGGCCAGGCAGAGCATGGTCACGCCGACGATGGCCCAGCTCGACCAGGGCTTCAGGAGCACCGCCGAGAGGATGATCTGCATCAGGTAGAGAAAGGCGAAGGGATTGGTGATGCCGCCACTCAAGTAGAGCTGGAAGGTCAGCACCGCCACATCCACCAGCAAGGCCAGGAACAGTTCGGCATTGGTGGCGATGCGGCGCTCATGCCAGCGCAGGTGGCTGGCGATATTGAAGGCGATCAGGCAGGACAGCACCTCCAGCATATGCGGCAAGGGCAGGTGCAGTTCGAACACCAGCACCACGAAGGCAATCGTGGAGACCTGGCCCAGCACGGCCAGCCAGCGCAGCTGGATCAGCAGCAGCATGTTCTGGTGGCCGGCCGGGTTCTGCTCCCCCTGGCGCAGGCGCTGCCAGCGCTCGCGCAGGGTCTTGCGCTTGGCGAAGGTGTCGGTGGTGCTCACGGATCAGCCCTTGGCTTGCGCGTCCTGGATGCGCTGGCGCCAGCGTCGTTCATCGCGGATCACCCAATAGCCGGCGCCCAGCGACATCAGGGCCAGGGCGTACCAGGTCAAGGCATAGACCAGATGGCTGTTGTGGAAGGCGATCACGGTCAGGCCGCCGACCGGTTTCTGGGCATCCGGCGCCACTGCGGCATTGGCCTGGGCCGAGGCCTGGTCGGCATCGATGAAGTACGGCGCCACCTTACCCGGCTCCAATCCACGGGCCTGGGCGATAGCCTTCACGTCGCGTGAATACCAGCGGTTCTGGGCCGCATCATTGCTGCGCAGGAAACCGCCGCCCTGCTCGCTCATGCGCAGCAGGCCGGTGACCTCGGTGGCTTGATCGGCCGGCGCATCAGGCAGATGGAGCTCGGCCAGCTTGATCGGTGAGGTCGAGACAAAGCCGCGATTGACCAGCACCAGCACGCCATCGGCCATCTGCAACGGGGTCAGCAGCCAGGAGCCGCTGCCCAGGTCGGTGCTGGCTTGCACCGCCACGGTCTTGCTGTAGAGATAGCGGCCGCGCAGGTCCACGCGCTTGTATTCGTCACGCTCAGCCGACACCTGCGGCCAATCCTGCGGGCCGGGCGGCGCCGTGGGAGCGGCATGGACCCGGGCATCGACCTTGGCGATCAGGTCGAGTTTCCATTGCAGGCGATAGACCTGCCAGGTGCCGAGGGCGGCGAACACCAGAAAGAAAAATCCCGCCAAAAGGTCA
>NZ_BADI01000802.1:0-1956 GCF_000333555.1 Herbaspirillum sp. B65
TTTGCGTCCTTGACGCCGGTGCGACCGACGAAGGCGCCCAGGGTGGATTGATGGTCTTGCGGACGATAGACGATGGAGGCCACCGGCGTGTCCACCTTCAGGCCCGAGAAGGCGGCCGAGAGCTTGTCGGCATCGGTGCTGCCGGCCTTCTTGATGCCGGCGACAATCGACATCAGGGCGCTATAGCCGACCAGCGAGCCATTGCGGGGGTAGTCGTTGTACTTCTTGCGGTAGGCCTCGACGAACTTCTTGTGCTCGGGCGTGTTGATGGCGTACCAGGGATAGCCGGTGACGATCCAGTTCTGCGGCGCTTCGCTCTTCAGTGGATCAAGGTATTCCGGCTCGCCGGTCAATAGCGACACCACCTCGACATGGTCGAACAGACCGCGGGTATTGCCTTCGCGCACGAACTTGCCGAGGTCGGCGGCAAAGAGTGCGTTGAAGATGGCCTCCGGCTTGGCATCGGCCAGGGCTTGGGTGACGGCGCCGGCATCGATCTTGCCCAGCGGGGGGGCTTGTTCAGCCACGAATTCGATATCCGGCTGGGCTTGCTTCATCATGGCCTTGAAGCTGGCCACGGCCGACTGGCCGTATTCATAGTTGGGATAGACGATGGCCCAGCGCTTCTTCTTGAGCTTGACCGCTTCCTTGACCACGGCGGCGACCAGCATGGTGGTGGAGGGACGCAGGCGATAGGTGTACTTGTTGCCGTTCTGCCAGACGATCTTGTCGGTCAGCGGTTCGGCCGCCAGGAAGAACACCTTGTGCTGCTTGGCGTAGTCGGTCAGCGCCAGGCCGGTGTTGGAGAGGAAGCCGCCGAACAGCAGCGCCACCCGTTCACGCGCCATCAATTCTTCGGCCACGCGCACCGAGTCACCGGGGTTGCCGTTGTCGTCGCGGGCAATCACTTCCAGCTTCTTGCCCAGCACGCCACCGGCGGCATTGACTTCGTCGAGCGCCATTTCCCAGCCACGCCGATACGGTTCGAGGAAAGCCGGCTGCGCCTTGTAGCTGTTGATCTCGCCGATCTTGATGCTGTCTTGCGCCAGGGCAATGCCGGAAGAAAAATTCAGTATGGTCGCGACACCGGCCCACAGCAGGCCGCGCTGGAAGTTGAAATGGTTCACGTCATTCCCTTCTGATGAGAGTGCCCGGCCCGCTTGAGCGCGCGGGGCGGGCGTAATGATAACCGCTGGCGCCGGCGTGTGCAGATTACTTCACACGCTGTTTTTCCAGCTTGCGCGCCAGGGTACGACGGTGCATACCGAGGCGACGCGCGGTTTCGGAGATGTTGAAATCGGTATCCACCAGCACTTCGTGGATGCGTTCCCATTCCAGGGTCTTGATGGAGGTGGCACGGGCGGGCAATTCGACCTCGGCCACGCCGGCCACATGGCCGAAGGCGGCTTCGATGTCATCGGTGTTGGAGGGCTTGGCCAGGTATTGGCAGGCGCCCAGCTTGATGGCTTCGACCGCCGTGGTGATGCTGGCAAAGCCGGTCAGCACCACGATGAGCATGTGCTCGTCGTGGGCGTGCAGCATCTGCACACAGGCCAGGCCGGACGCATTGCCGCCCAGCTTGAGGTCGACCACGGCATAGCCGGGATGATGGTCTTTGAGATGAGCCGCCGCTTCTTCCTGGTTGGCGGCCAGCAAGACCGTGTAGCCACGCCGCTCGAAGGAGCGCCCCAGGGTGCGTGCGAAAGCGGCATCGTCCTCGATGATCAGAAGCAGGCGATCAGCCGGCATGTTGCATTTCCTATTTCTTCTACTTTCCCAAAGGCGCTATTGTACGGCCAGACGACACCTGGCATGGCCGGCACCTGAAGAAAAAGGAAATGATGTCCGTCAAAGACGCCTCAGGCCTGGCTTGCGGTACATCAAGCAGGATCGTGAAAATCCCCGTGCTCGCCGTTTTCCAGGCTGATGGCCGACAAGGGCAGCTCCAGCGTGACC
>NZ_BADI01000801.1:0-9844 GCF_000333555.1 Herbaspirillum sp. B65
GATCCCCGCTTCCGGTGCGGCGCGCCGCGCGCTGGATCAATAGCGGTCTGGGGCAACCGGCCACCGCTGCTGCGCAGGATGCGGCGCAACTGCGCTTCAAGCGGCTGTTTTCGCGCTCCCTGCTGTTTCTGGATGGGCGCGCCCACCGCCGTCTGCGCGGGGTGTTGAATCCGGGCTTCAAGCCGGCCGATCTGGAAGCCCAGCGCCCGGCCATCACCCGCATTGCGCAGCAATTGATCGATGCCATCGTGGCCGATCCCAAGGCCCACCAGGGTTTCGATTTCATCGAGCGGTTCGCCCGGCCATTGCCGGCGCTGGTGATCGCCAACCTGATGGGGTTGCCCGCGCAGGTGCCGCCGCAGTTCATCGACTGGGCCTCCGACCTGGCCACCTTCATCGGCAGCCCGACGCCGGAGGCGCAACAGACGCGGGCGGCGCAAGCCGCGATGGCGGCCCTGTGCGACTTCTTTGCGCAGGCACTGGCACGCCCGCAGGCTCTGCCCACGGACAGCCTGATGCAGCGGCTGCTACAGGCCCGACAGGCGCAGCAACTGAACCAGAACGAATTGCTGGCCCAATGTTGCACCCTGCTCTTTGCCGGCTACGAGACCACCCGCAACCTGCTGGGCAATGGCTTGCTGGCCTTGCTGCGCCACCCCGAACAATGGGCCGCACTCAAGGCCGAGCTACCTCGCGGCAGCCCGACCTGCGCCCGGCCCTGCGCGAGATGCTGCGCTATGACAGCCCGGTGCAATATACCGGGCGGCGCCTGCTGGCCGATGTCGAGATGGGCGGCCACAGCCTGCGCCGGGGTGAACTGGCGATCCTGCATATCGGGCAGGCCAATCACGACCACCGTCGTTTCGCGCAGCCGCAATGCTTTGACATCCGGCGCGATCAGGGCGTGCATTTATCGTTCGGCCAGGGGCCGCATGTCTGCCTGGGTGCGGCGCTCACTCAGATGGAGGCGGAAATCGCCTTCACCCTGCTGATGCAGCGCCTGCCCACCCTGGCGCTGAACCACCATGCGCCACCCCGCTGGCACAGCCATGCCGCCTATCGCGCGCTGGAAAGCTTGTCGCTGGTTTTCTGAAAGAGTTTCCATGCAAGATTTCACTACTGACCTGGCCACGCTGGCCAGCCAGAGCCTGCTGCGCACCCGGCGCGTGGTGGAAGGTCCGCAAGGGCCGCTGTTGCGAGTAGAGGGACAGGATCTGCTGTCCTTCTGCAGCAATGATTACCTGGGCCTGGCCAATCACCCGGAGATCGTCGCCGCCGCCATGACGGCCCTGCAGCAGTACGGCATGGGCGCATCCGCCTCGGCGCTCATCAGCGGCCACAGCGCCGCCCACGAGGCGCTGGAGGCGGAGCTGGCGGCCTTTGTCGGATTGCCGGCAGCGCTCTGTTTTTCCAATGGCTACATGGCCAACCTGGGCGTGATCGGCGCCCTGGTGGGCGCTGGTGACACGGTCATCGTGGATCGCCTGTCCCATGCCTCCCTCATCGATGGCGCCCGCTTGTCCGGGGCCAGCCTGAAGGTGTTTCCCCACAACGACACGGCACGGCTGGAACAGGTGCTGGCGCGTTGCCCGGCCGGTCGCAAGCTGGTGGCCACCGATGCGGTCTTCAGCATGGATGGCGACCTGGCGCCGCTGGCCGAGCTGGCCGCCGTCTGCGCCCGCCATGATGCCTGGCTGCTGGTGGATGACGCCCACGGCCTGGGCGTGCTGGGCCCGCAAGGCCAAGGCAGCCTGGCCCTGGCCCAAGTGCAGGCGCCGCACGTGATCTACATGGGCACGCTGGGCAAGGCGGCTGGCGTGGCCGGGGCTTTCGTGGCCGGCCAGCGCGACCTGCTTGCATGGATCATGCAGCGCGCGCGTACCTACATGTTCACCACCGCCCATCCCCCGGCCCTGGCCGCGGCCACCTCGGCCAGCCTCGGCCTGATCGCCAAGGAGGACTGGCGACGCCAGCGACTGCGCAGCCTGGCTGCGCAATTGCGCCAGGGACTGGCCGGACTGCCCTGGACACTGCTGCCCTCCAGCACCGCCATCCAGCCCCTGATCGTGGGCGATAACGCCGCCGCCCGCGCCCTGGCCGCAGCGCTGCGCGCACGGGGCTTGTGGGTGCCGGCGATCTGCCCACCGACGGTTCCCAAGGCCACGGCACGGCTGCGCATCAGCCTGTCGGCGGCGCACACCCCAGAGCAGGTGGCGCAGTTGGTGGCAGCCCTGACTGCACTCGCACCGGAGTACACCGCATGACGCTTGCCCGCCCCGACTCCTTGGCCGACTCCTTGGCCGCACGCAGCCTGCGCAGCGTCTGGCATCCCTGTACCCAGATGCGGCGCCATGAAAGTATGCCGCCTATCGCCCTGGCTCGCGCCCACGGCCCCTGGCTGGTCGATACCGAGGGCCGCCGCTATCTGGACGCCATCAGTTCCTGGTGGGTCAACCTGTTCGGTCATACCAATGCGCGCATCAATGCCGCCCTGGTCGATCAGTTGGGGCAACTGGAACACGCCATGCTGGCCGGCTTCACCCATGAACCGGTGGTGCAGTTATCCGAGCGCCTGGCAGCGCTGACCGGGCAGGCACTGGGGCACTGCTTCTATGCCTCCGATGGCGCCTCGGCGGTGGAGATTGCACTGAAGATGAGCGTGCACGCCTGGCGCAATGCCGGGCAAGCCGACAAGAACGAATTCATCTGCATCGCCGGGGGCTACCATGGCGAAACCGTGGGTGCGCTGGCGGTGACCGATACCCCGCTCTTTCGCACGGCCTATGAAGCGCTGCTTAGACCGGCGCACATCGCGGCTTCGCCCGATGCGCGCCAGGCGCGGCCCGGCGAAAGTAGCGCCGACGTCGCCGCTCGGGCGCTGGCCGATGTGGAGCGGCTGCTGCAACAGCGCCAGGGGCGCATCGCCGCCGTGATCGTGGAGCCGCTGGTGCAGTGCGCGGCGGGCATGGCCATGCATGATGCGAGCTACGTGCGCGGCCTGCGCCGGCTGTGCGACACCTATGGCGCGCACCTGATCGCCGATGAAATCGCCGTCGGCTGCGGTCGCACCGGCAGCTTCTTCGCCTGCGAACAGGCCGGTATCTGGCCCGACCTGCTGTGCCTGTCCAAGGGCATCAGCGGCGGCTACCTGCCGCTGTCGCTGGTGATGGCCAGCGCGGCGATCTACCAGGCGTTCTATGACGATGACCTGCGGCGCGGCTTCTTGCATTCGCACTCTTACACCGGCAACCCGCTGGCCTGCCGTGCCGCGCTGGAAACCCTGGCCATCTTCGAACAGGAGCAGGTGCTGGCGCGCAATGGCCGCTTCGCCCCCGTGCTGGCGCAGGCCTTGCAGCCGCTGGCGCAGGATGGGCGGGTGCGTCATGTGCGCCAGCGCGGCATGATCTGGGCCTGCGATGCTGTGATCGAGGATGCCGCCAGCGCGTCTGCCTTCGCGCGCCGGCTGGCAGCCGAAGCGGCGCAACGGGAATTGCTGGTGCGCCCCATCGGCGCGGCGCTCTATGTGATGCCGCCCTACATCCTCGATGCCGAGCAGGCGCAATGGCTGGGTGAGCGCTTGTATGCAGCCTTCGATGCGGCCTTTGCGGCGGTAGTGGCGCAATGAGGGGGCGCAGCTATTTCGTCACCGGCACCGATACCGGCGTGGGCAAGACCCTGGTGGCCTCGGCGCTGGTCCACCTGCACGCGGCACGGGGCGTGCGGGCGGCGGGCATGAAGCCGGTAGCCTCGGGCGCTTTCCTTGATCCAGATGGCCAGTGGTGTAACGACGATGTACAAGCCTTGCAGGCTGCCGCCAACGTGGCATTGCCGCCGCATCTGGTGAACCCCTATCTGCTGCGACAGGCGACTGCCCCGCATATCGCCGCCCGTGCAGAAGGCGTGCGCATCGAACTGGAGCATCTGGCGCAGTGTCATGCGCAGTTGCTCGCGCTCTGTGATGTGTTGATCGTGGAAGGCGCGGGCGGCTTCATGGTGCCGCTCGATGAGCGCTACCACAGCGATGACCTGGTCGCCAGGCTGGACTTGCCAGTGGTGCTGGTGGTGGGCATCCGGCTGGGCTGCATCAATCATGCGCTGCTCACGCAACAGGCGATACGCTGGCGCGGTCTGCGCCTGGCGGGCTGGGTCGCCAACCGCATCGACGCCGAGGAAGATCAGGCCGATGCCATGATCGATACCCTGGTGCAACGGCTACAGGCGCCACTGCTGGGCCGGCTGCCCTGGTCGCCCGGCATGACGGCGGCCCAGGCGGCGGCGCGGCTTACTTGGCCAGATCCAGCTTGATCGAATGGGTCGGGGTGCTGCGCACGGCGGTGAAATGCTTGTCGTGGATGGTGCGAAAACTCGCCAACCCCAGTTCGGCCATGGAATTGGCCAACTCCACCAGTTCGGTGACGGCGCTTTCCGCATACATGGCATCGACCTCGTTGGCATCGAGCCAGTGGCGGATGCGGCGCTCACCGGCAAACACGAAGTCGCTCAGGCGCGCCCAATGGTCGCGCAGGATGGCTGCTTCCGGGCCATCGCTGCCGGCCAGCACGCCATCGACCTGGGGCAGCAATTGACGCATGGTCTTGCCACTGCCATCGGCCAGGAAGCGATCGACTTCCTCTTCACTGGCGCAGTACCACAGCCACAAGGCATTGAAGGCGGCCTCGATCTGGTGGCCGATGAGGGCAAAGGCCGAGGCGTGTACGGGAATGGCATCCCGCAGCAGCAGGATGATGCCGCAATGGTGTTGCTGGCCCACCGTCAGGCAACCGATGGCGGCGCAGGCGCGCCTGTCCGCCGGCAGCGGCTGGCCGTTGAATTCGGCAGAAATACGATAGGCCAGGGACTGGGCCCTGGCCAATAGATGATCCAATTGCATGGCACGACTTCCCTTTAAGCGGGCATGGGTGGACGGCTTGTTGTTATTGTTTTCAGCTCACGCCAGTGGCGCCGTCGAGGACAATGCGGATCTTGCGGGCCAGTTCATCGTGGCGATAAGGCTTGTCGATGACGGGAAACTCGCCATCGGCGCCATGTCGCTCTATCGACTCACTGGCGTAACCGGTAGTTAATAAAATTTTCAGTGAAGGTAACACACGCCGGGCTTCCCGCGCCAGTACTACCCCATTCATGTTGCCGGGCATGATCAGGTCGGTAAACAACAGATCGACCGTGGGGCCGGTGCGTATCACCTGCAAGGCCTCGGCGGGTGAATTGACCATGCTCACGCGATAGCCCAGGCTTTCCAGCATGGCCTGGGCCAGTTCGGCCACCTCGATGCGGTCGTCCACCACCAGGATGTGCTCGTTGCCGCCCTGGCTGTGGGTGCGATTGTCATACTCGAAGCCGCCGCCGACCTGGTCATGGGTGGCCGGGAAATAGATCGCCACGGTGGTGCCGCCCTCGCGCCCCGAGGAAATCCGTACCGAGCCGCCGGATTGCTTGACGAAACCATAGACCATCGACAAGCCCAGGCCGGTCCCCTTGCCTTCGTCCTTGGTGGTGAAGAAGGGATCCATCACGCGCGGCAGGATCTCGGGAGGGATGCCGGGGCCATTGTCGATGACGGCGATGCATACATACAGACCCGGTTTGAGGCCAGATTGCAGGGCGCGTTCTTCCGAACTCAGGTCTTCGTTGCTTGTACGGATGCGTACCGTGCCCTTGCCAGACATGGCGTCGCGCGCATTGATAAGCACGTTCAACAGGGCCACTTCCATCTGGGTCGGATCGAGCCGGCAATTCCACAGGCCCGGTGCCAGTTCGGTGCGCACCTGGATATCGCCGCCCAAAGTACGCTGCACCAGGTCGGTAAAGCCTTCAGTCAGGGAATTGAGATTGATGGTGCGCCCTTCCAGGCGCTGCTTGCGGGCGAAGGCCAGCAATTGCTGGGTCAGCATGGCGGCCTTGCCGGAGGCCTTGCGGATGCTGTCGGCACTGCGCGCCACGCGCCCGAGATCGGGCACCTCGCTGCGCAGGGCCAGGTGGATGATGTCGAGATAGCCGGTGATGACTTGCAAGAGATTGTTGAAGTCGTGGGCGATACCGCCGGTCAACTGGCCCAGCGCTTCCATCTTGCGCGCTTGGCCCAGGGCTTGCTCGGCGTCACGGCGGCGGCTGATGTCCAGTTGCGAACTGAAGAAATACTTCAGTTCGCCCTGCTGGTCATAGACCGGCGAGATGAACAGTGCATTCCAGAAGGTGGAGCCGTTCTTGCGATAGTTCAGCAGTTCGGTGGCAATCTCGCGCCGTTCGGCCACAGCCTGGCGCACCTGGGCCACCACCGAGCGATCGGTTTCCGGGCCTTGCAGGAAGCGACAGTTCTTGCCCACCACCTCGGCAGAGCTGTAGCCGGTCATGTTGATGAAGGCATTGTTGACGAAGATGATCGGGTTATCCGGCTTGCGAGGGTCGGACACGATCATGGGCATCCGCGTCATTTCGACAGCGGCAAAGAAGATATCGTTGGCGTCATCGCCTACCGCGACCTTGGCGTGGTCGTTGCGTATTCCGGCATCGTTGTAGTCGTCGGCAGGCCAATGCACCGGGGGATGCTTGGCGAGTGGGCGCATGATGTTGTTCTCCGTAGGGCTGGGCTCGGTTGCAATACAGAAAGATGAAGCGAGCTGCTTACTGGAGTTTTGACATGAGAGTGCTCAGCGGTTCCCCGCCAATTGCAACAAGAACGCGAGCCACCTGTTACATTGCGGCGACACTGCGGCACCGCCCTTGCTACAGGCCGGATTGCTGCTGATGAGCTTGGACTTGCTCGACACGGCCGTGATGGACGATGCGGCCCAGCTCCAGCAGGTAGGCACGATCACTGACCATGCCGGCGAAGTGGGTATTCTGCTCGCACAGCAGGATGGACATGCCGCGCTGCTTGAGCTGTTGAATCATCGCCGCCATCTGTTCGACGATGACCGGGGCCACGCCTTCGGAGGGTTCATCCAGCAACAGCAGGTGCGGATTGCCCATCAGCGTGCGGGCGATGGTGAGCATCTGCTGCTCGCCCCCGCTCATGCGCCCACCGGGGCGATGCGGCATGGCGCCCAGGTTGGGGAAGAGTTCGAACAGGGCCGCAGGGGTCCAGGCCGGCGCGCCCTCGCGCATTGGCTGACGGCCGGTTTCCAGGTTTTGCAGCACCGTCAGCTCGGTGAAGATGCGCCGGTCTTCGGGCACGAAACCCAGGCCCAGCCGGGCGCGCTGGTAAGGGGCCAGGCGCGTGATGTCGCGGCCGCCGAAGGTGATGCTGCCGCTGCCGCCTTCGAGCAAGCCCATCAAGGCTTTGAGCGTGGTGGACTTGCCGGCGCCATTGCGGCCCATCAGCGCCACCACTTCGCCACGCCCGACCTGCAAGGACAGGTCGAACAGGATGTGGGCGCGGACATAGGAGGCATTGAGGCCCTCGACCTGCAGCAGTGGCGCGCTCATGATGCTGCTCCCACGTGTCCGAAGCTGGCCCCGGAACCGAAATAGACTTCGCGTACGCGCGCATCCTGGCGCACATCTTGCGCATCGCCCTGCGCGATCACCTGGCCGCGGGCCAGCACGATGATGCGGTCGGCAAAGGCGAACACCACATCCATGCTGTGTTCCGTAAACAGCACCGATAGCCCGCGTTGGCTGACCAGCCGGCGCGTCAAGGTCATCAGTTCCTGGCGCTCGCGCGCGGCCATGCCGGCCGTGGGCTCATCCATCAACAGCAGGCGCGGATCATTGGACAGCGCCATGGCCAGCTCCACCCGCTTGATGTCGCCATAGGCCAGTACCCCGCAGGCACGCTCGGCCTGGGCGCTCATGCCGACCTGATCGAGCAGGTGCATGGCTTCTTGGCGCAGGCAATGCGCAGCCGGACGCCACAGTTGCCACAGCCGGCGTCGGTGCGAGAGCAAGGCGGCCTGGACGTTTTCCAGTACCGTCAGCGAGGCAAAGGCGGCCGAGACCTGGAAGGTGCGCCCCACGCCACGGCGCCAGATGCGGCGCGCATCCAGCCCGGCGATGTCGTGGCCATCGAGCAGCACGGCGCCGGCATCGGGGCGCAGTTGACCGTTGATGACATTGAAGCAGGTCGATTTGCCAGCACCATTGGGACCGATCAAGGCCAGCATCTGTCCGGCCGGCAAGTCGAAGGACACCGCATTGAGCGCGGCCACGCCGCCGAAGGACTTGGAGATGGCTTGCACCTGCAACAGGCTCATGCGCCCTCCCCGTCGCTGCGCCAACGCAGACGCTGCATGGCACCGGCCAGGCCGCCTGGGAACAGCAGCACCAGCAGCAGGATCACGCCACCCAGCAAGGCGCGCCAGTAATCGGTCTCGCGCGCCACCAGATCTTGCAGCCAAGTGAACAGCGCGGCGCCGAGCAAGGGGCCGAGCAGGCTTTGCACGCCGCCCAGCATCACCATCACCAGGCCATCGACCGAACGCCCCACGCTGGCCACCTCGGGCGAGATACTGCCCTTGGAGAAAGCAAACAGTACCCCGGCCAGTCCGCAGAACAGGCCGGCAACGGCAAAGCCGCCCCACTGCAAGGCGCGCACATCCATGCCTAGCGACTCGGCCCGCACAGCGGCGTCGCGTGCGGCGCGCAAGGCCAGACCGAAGGGAGCGTGGATCACCCGCCGCAGCAAATACACCCCCAGCGCGGCACAGCCCAGGGCCAGGTAGTAATAGGCCAGGGGCGCAGCCACCAGCTCGCTGGGACGCAAGCCCACCAAGCCGTTGCTGCCACCGGTAACGTCATCCCACTGGAAGATGGCGGCCCAGACGATCTGTGCAAAGGCCAGCGTCAACATGGCCAGATAGACGCCCGACAGACGCACGCAGAACCAGCCGAACAGCACCGCTGCGACCATGGCGGTCAACGCACCGGCCAGCATGGCCAGCGGCATCGGCCATTGCCACTGCAAGCTCACCAGCGCGGCGCCATAGGCGCCCAGGCCGAAATAGGCGGCATGACCGAAGGACACCATGCCGCCCGGCCCCAGCAGAAAATGCAGGCTGGCGGCAAACAGCACGGCGATCAGGATTTCCACCATCAGCACCGGCAGATAGGGCAAGCGCCCGGCCAGCAGCGGCAGGGCCAGCAGCACCAGCATCAGCGCCAGGCCCGCCAGCCGCGCGCCGCGACTACTCTGGCGCAGCGGCGCTTGCTGCGCGCCGCTGGAACGCACCAGCGCCAGCGGCTTGCCCAACAAGCCCCAGGGCCGCAGCACCAGGATCGCGGCCATCACCAGGAACTCGACCACCAGCGTGAGCCGCGAAAGAGATATCTCCAGGCCGAACCAGGAGACATGGCCCAGGGCGATGCACAGCGCCTTGACTTCGGCGATCAGCAAGGCCGCCGCGAAGGCGCCACCGAGGGACCCCATGCCACCGACCACCACCACCACGAAGGCATTGCCGATGGTATCCAGATCCAGCGCCAGGTTGGCCGGGATGCGCGGCCCCTGCAAGGCCCCGCCCAGGCCGGCCAGGAAGCAGCCCAGTGCAAACACGGCAGTAAACAGCCAGGCCTGGTTCACGCCCAGCGCGCCCAGCATCTCGCGGTCCTGGGTGGCGGCGCGAATGAGCGTGCCCCAGCGCGTGCGGTTGAGCAGCAGCCACAACAGGGCGAACACCAGCGGACCGATGAAGATCAACAGCAGGTCGTATTGCGGCAGGCGCCGGCCCAGCAGGTGCACGGCACCGCCCAGACCTGGAGCGCGCGGGCCGAACAGGTCTTCCGGCCCCCAGGCCCAGAGCACGGCATCCTTGATGACCAGCACCAGGGCAAAGGTGGCCAGCAACTGGAACAGTTCGGGCGCCCGATAGATCCGCCGCAGCACCAG
>NZ_BADI01000800.1:0-1155 GCF_000333555.1 Herbaspirillum sp. B65
CGATGAAGCTACCGGCGAGCCTTGCGCGGCCGGCGAGAAGGGCGTGGTGGCCATCGAAGGGCCGTTGCCGCCGGGATGTATGCAGACCGTCTATGGCGACGATGCGCGCTTCGTGAACACCTATTGGCGCAGCCTGCCGCGCGAGGTGTATTCCACCTTCGACTGGGGCATCCGCGATGCGGACGGTTACTACTTCATCCTGGGTCGCACCGACGACGTCATCAACGTCGCCGGCCATCGCCTGGGCACGCGTGAAATCGAGGAAAGCATTTCCAGCCATCCCAATGTGTCCGAAGTGGCCGTGGTCGGGGTGGAAGACAAGTTGAAGGGGCAGGTGGCCTTTGCCTTCGCCATCCCCAAACAGGCCGATGCCATTGCCACACCGGAACAGAGGAAGGCGCTGGAAGCCGAGATCATGGGCGTGGTCGATAAGCAGATCGGCGCCGTGGGCCGTCCGGCGCGGGTGTTCTTCGTCAGCGGCTTGCCCAAGACGCGCTCGGGCAAGCTGTTGCGTCGGGCCATACAATCCATCTGCGAAGGCCGCGATGCGGGCGACCTGCCCACCATCGAGGATCCGGCTGCACTGGAACAGGTGCGCGCGGCACTGCGCGATTGAGCCGTTTGAGCGGTCGCTTGTGCCACCGGATGTGGGGCGGCCATGCCCGCAGCATGGCCGCCATGGCGGGCTTAATTTGGTTACACTGACGGCTTCGATTCCGTTTGCTCTCCCATTCGCCCATGCAGCCTTCCATCCGCCCGGCCACCGCCGCCGACGCTGCCGCCCTGTGCGGCATCTACAACCATTACGTCCAGACCACCGTCATCAGCTTCGAGACCGAAGCAGTCAGCGTCGAGGCCATGGCCGCGCGCATTGCCGAGGTGCAGGCGCAGTTCCCCTGGCTGGTCTTTGAAGAGGACGGCGCGGTGCTGGGTTATGCCTATGCCAGCAAATGGAAGCCGCGCGCGGCTTACCAGCACTCGGTGGAAAGCTCGGTCTACCTGCGTCACGATGCCGGTGGACGTGGCATCGGCAAGCAGTTGTACCGTGCATTGATCGCCCGGCTAAAGCCCCTGGGCGTGCACCTGGTCATCGGCGGCATCGCCCAGCCCAACCCGGCCAGCGTGGCCTTGCATGAGAGCGTGGGGTTCGGAAGT
>NZ_BADI01000799.1:0-4091 GCF_000333555.1 Herbaspirillum sp. B65
CATCAAGACCCGGTTTTCATAATCGATACGCAACAGATGGGCCAAGCCCACGCAATTCAACAGCACACCNGAGCCGCCATAGCTCATCAGCGGCAGCGTCAGACCCTTGGTGGGCAGCAGACCCAGGTTCACCCCCATGTTGATGAACGCCTGCACGCCCAGCCAGATACCGATGCCCTTGCCCACCAGGCCGGCAAAGGTCAGGTCCAGGGCGATGGCCTGGCGACCGATCTCGAAGGCGTGCTTGACCAGCCAGTAGAACAGCAGCACCACCACCAGCACGCCGGCAAAGCCGAGTTCCTCGCCGATGACGGCCAGCAGGAAGTCGGTATGCGCCTCCGGCAGATAATGCAATTTCTCCACGCTGCTGCCCAGGCCCACGCCGAACAGCTCGCCGCGCCCGAAGGCGATCAGCGAGTGCGACAACTGGTAAGCCTTGCCCAGCGCATTGTCTTCTTCCCACGGATTCAGATAGGCGAAGATACGCTCGCGCCGCCACGGCGAAGTCACGATCACCAGCGAGAACACGCCCACCAAGGTCGCGCCGATGCCACCGAACCAGACCCCGTTGATGCCCCCCAGGAACAGGATGCCCATGGCGATGCAGACGATCACACCGAACGCGCCCAGGTCGGGCTCCAGCAGCAACAGCAAGCCGACCAGGCCGACGGCGGCGGCCATCACTGCCCTGTGTACCGTGGGCAAGACCGGCAATGACCTGCACTATCGCGGCTACGACATCCTGGATGTGGCCGATAGCTGCGAGTTCGAAGAAATCGCCCACCTGCTGGTGCATGGCAAGCTGCCCACCGCGGCCGAACTGCGCGCCTACAAGGCCAAGCTGAAAGCCCTGCGCGGCCTGCCGGCCAACGTCAAGGCGGCGCTGGAATGGCTGCCGGCCGCCTCGCACCCGATGGACGTGATGCGCACCGGCGTGTCGGCCCTGGGCTGCGTGCTGCCGGAGAAGGATGACCACAACACCCCCGGCGCGCGCGATATCGCCGACCGCCTGATGGCCTCGCTGGGCTCCATGCTGCTGTACTGGTACCACTACAGCCACAACGGCAAGCGCATCGAAGTCGAGACCGATGACGATTCCATCGGCGCCCACTTCCTGCACCTGCTGCATGGCGAAAAGCCCTCCGAGGCCTGGGAAAAGGCCATGCACACTTCGCTGATCCTGTACGCGGAACACGAATTCAATGCCTCCACCTTCACCGGCCGCGTCATCGCCGGTACCGGCTCGGACATGTACTCGGCCATCACCGGCGCCATCGGTGCGCTGCGCGGCCCCAAGCATGGCGGCGCCAACGAAGTGGCCTTCGAGATCCAGAAGCGCTATGACAATCCCGACGAAGCCGAAGCCGACATCCGTCGCCGCGTCGAGAACAAGGAAGTGGTGATCGGCTTCGGTCACCCGGTCTACACCATCTCCGACCCGCGCAACAAGGTCATCAAGGAAGTGGCACGCAAGCTCTCCAAGGAAGCCGGTTCGACCAAGATGTTCGATATCGCCGAACGCCTGGAAACGGTCATGTGGGAGATCAAGAAGATGTTCCCCAACCTGGACTGGTTCTCGGCCGTGTCCTACCACATGATGGGGGTGCCGACCGCGATGTTTACGCCGCTGTTCGTCATCGCCCGCACGTCGGGCTGGGCCGCGCACATCATCGAGCAGCGCATCGACAACAAGATCATCCGCCCCTCGGCCAACTACGTGGGCCCGGAAGACCTGAAGTTCGTGCCGATCGGCAAGCGCAAATAAGCCGATCAGCCATATTGCATTGATGGCAGGAAGCCAACACGCAGCGCGTTGACGGGGCAAGGGAGCAAGAGGGAGCGGGAGCAGCAAGAAGAAGGAAGCGGCGGCCAGGGCTGGTCGCCGCATTCCCCAGGTGGTAGCCGATCACAACAGATCGCAGATTTGTAACAAGCGTTACATGTGGTCGAGTCCGGTGCAATAACTTGTTAAGATGCGGTCGGATCTTTTTCTTCCCCCGCGTCCACCCCGACTCTCCATGGATCATCCGATGATTGCTGCCATCGTTTCCTGCGGTATTTCCCGCCGTATTTCCCATTTTCCTTTCCAGTCCCTGGGACTGGCCGCTGCCGCCGCTGTGGCGCTGGCTGCCTGTTCTTCCACCCCGGTGCCGGTCACCGAAACCAAGCCGGTCTTGCCGCAGTTGCTGCAAGCGCCCGCCGCCACGCAACCGACCTGGGCGACCCAGTTGAAGACCGGTGCTTTTAGCTGCGAGATGGGCAACAAGGTCGAAATCCGCATGGATGGCCGCGTCACCGATGGCGTCACGCTGGTGTGGAAAGGCAGCAGTTACATGATGAACCCGGTCAGCACCTCGACCGGTGCAGTACGCCTGGAGAACAAGGGCGAAGGCCTGGTGTGGATCCAGATCCCGTCGAAGTCCATGCTGCTCAATTCCAAGATCGGGCAGCAGCTCGCCAACGATTGCCGCACGCGCTAAAGGCGCAGCGCGTCGTGGTGATGAGCTGACTGCGGCGCGTTCTTCTTCCCTCCCGTTTCCTCTTCCTTGTCATGCCGTCGGTCTTGTGCCAGCGGCATCGATTCTGCTTGCCGGCGCGTTGCATGGCGTTGCGTTGCGTTGCGTAGCGTCGCAGCACCGGACTTGATCTGCATCAGTGGCAACCCGGCATGGCGCGGGCCGATTCAGCCCACCGTAAGCTTCAGGTGCAAGACTGTTCTGAACGTCGCATGAAGGCCGGGCAAGCACCTTGCACGAGAACCACCCGACGCACGACCCGCAAGCCACGATAGCCCAGGGCGACAGCCGTTTTCAATTCGAAAGTCATGAGGAGACGTCATGCAATACGAGGATTTCTATCGCCGCTCCATCGAGCACCCCGACACCTACTGGGCCGAGGAGGCGCAGCGTATCCACTGGGAGAAGCCCTTCACCCGCACCCTCGATTATTCGCGTGCGCCGTTTGCGCGCTGGTTCATCGGCGGCACCACCAACCTGTGCTACAACGCGGTGGACCGTCACCTGGCCGAGCGCCCCACGCAAGCCGCGCTCATTGCCATTTCCACCGAAACCAATAGCGAGCGCGTCTATGACTTTGCCGAACTGCACCGCGAAGTGCAGGCCATGGCCGCCACCATGCTGGCGCTGGGCGTGCAGCGCGGCGACCGCGTGTTGATCTACATGCCCATGATCGCCGAGGCGGTGTTTGCCATGCTGGCTTGCGCGCGCATCGGGGCGGTGCATTCGGTGGTGTTCGGCGGCTTTGCCTCCAACAGCCTGGCCTCGCGCATCGATGATGCGCAGCCGCGCCTGATCGTCTCGGCCGATGCCGGCTCGCGCGGCGGCAAGGTGATTCCCTACAAGGGGCTGCTGGATGAGGCGATCAACCTGGCCCAGCACAAGCCGCAGCGGGTGCTGCTGGTGGATCGCGGCCTGGCCGAGATGGCGCGCACGCCGCAGCGTGACGTCGACTACGCGCAGTTACGCCAGCAGCACCTGGACCAGCCGGTGCCGGTCACCTGGCTGGAATCGAACGACACCAGCTACGTGCTCTACACCTCCGGCACCACCGGCAAGCCCAAGGGCGTGCAGCGCGATGTGGGCGGCTATGCAGTGGCGCTGGCCTCATCCATGCAACACATCTTCTGCGGCCAGCCCGGCCAGACCTACTTCTGCACCTCCGACATCGGCTGGGTGGTGGGCCACTCCTACATCGTCTATGGACCGCTGATCGCCGGCATGGCCACCGTGCTCTATGAAGGCCTGCCGATCCGGCCCGATGCCGGCATCTGGTGGAGCATCGTCGAGAAATACAAGGTCAGCCGCATGTTCTCCGCGCCCACCGCGATTCGCGTGCTCAAGAAGCAGCCGCCCGAATGCATGGAGCGCTACGACACGTCGTCGCTCAAGGCGCTCTACCTGGCGGGCGAACCGCTCGATGAAACCACCTCCAGCTGGATTTCCGGCGCCCTGAGGTGCCGGTCATCGACAACTACTGGCAGACCGAATCGGGCTGGCCCATCATCTCGATCGCCAGGGCATCAGCGACAAGCCCACCCGCCTGGGCAGTCCGGGCGTGCCCATGCCGGGCTA
>NZ_BADI01000798.1:0-4305 GCF_000333555.1 Herbaspirillum sp. B65
GACCTACATCGCTGGCAACGTCGGCGCGCTGGTCGAAGTGAACTGCGAAACCGACTTCGTGACCAAGAACGATGAGTTCATCGGTCTGGTCGAAGCCGCTGCCAAGCTGGTGGTCGAACAGAACCCGGCCGACGTGGCTGCCCTGGGCGCCTGCAAGCTGCCCGACGGCAAGACCCTGGAAGAACTGCGTACCGAACTGATCGGCCGCATCGGCGAAAACATGTCCTTCCGTCGCTTCCAGCGTTTCGAAACCAGCGGCAAGCTGGCTTCCTACCTGCACGGCACCCGCATCGGCGTGGTCGTCGAGTTCGACGGTGCCGATGAGCAAGTGGGCAAGGACGTGGCCATGCACATCGCCGCCATGAAGCCGGTCGCCCTGTCGGCCGAGCAAGTGCCGGCCGACCTGATCGAAAAGGAACGTTCGGTCGCCGCCCTGAAGGCTGCAGAATCGGGCAAGCCGGCCGATATCGTCGCCAAGATGGTGGACGGTTCGGTGCAGAAGTTCCTGAAGGAAGTGTCGCTGTTCAACCAGGCTTTCGTGAAGAACGACAAGCAAAGCGTCGAACAGATGTTGAAGGCGGCCAATACCACCGTCAAGTCGTTCGCCATGTACGTGGTGGGCGAAGGCATCGAGAAGAAGCAGGACGACTTTGCCGCCGAAGTGGCAGCGCAAGTGGCTGCAGCGAAACAAGCTCAGTAAGCGTCGCAAGAAAAAACGGGCCGAGAGGCCCGTTTTTTTAAGCTGGCTTCCTGGAACCTTCGGGAACTTTCGGCAGCAGTTGCATCTGTAGCATCAGCGATACCAGAAGTGACGGAAGTACAAGAAGTATCAGCGGTCAATAGAAATGAAATAGAGTAGGGCGCAGCAGTCATCCCCTCAAGCGTTCGGGCTTCACCCTGATGACGAAAGCGCGCCATTTCGTCGGGCCACAGCAAGTGCCGACGCGTCAATACGTAATTCAACCTCGGAAAGAACACGGAGCCCTGCAATGACAACACCAGCTTACAAGCGCGTACTCCTCAAACTCTCCGGCGAAGCACTCATGGGCGACGACGCCTATGGTATCAATCGCGCGACCATCGAACGCATGGTCGCGGATGTAGCAGAAATCAGCAAACTGGGCGTGGAACTGGCCATCGTGATCGGTGGTGGCAATATCTTCCGCGGCGTGGCGCCGGGCGCCCAGGGCATGGATCGTGCGACCGCCGACTACATGGGTATGCTGGCCACCGTGATGAACTCGCTGGCCCTGGCCGATGCCATGCGCCAGGCTGGCCTGACCGCACGCGTGATGTCGGCCATCGGCATCGAACAGGTGGTCGAACCCTACGTGCGCCCCAAGGCGCTGCAGTACCTGGAAGAAGGCAAGGTCGTGGTGTTTGCCGCCGGTACCGGCAATCCCTTCTTCACCACCGACACCGCCGCCGCCCTGCGTGGCTCGGAAATCGGTGCCCAGATCGTGTTGAAGGCCACCAAGGTCGACGGCGTCTATACCGCCGACCCCAGAAGGGACCCTCGGCTACCCGCTACCAGTCGATTTCCTTCGATGAAGCCATCTCCAAGCATCTGCAGGTGATGGACGCCACCGCCTTCGCGCTGTGCCGCGACCAGAAGCTGCCGATCAAGGTGTTCTCCATCGTCAAGCCAGGCGCATTGAAGAGCGTGGTCATGGGCGAAGACGAAGGCACCCTGGTTCACGTCTGAGTCATATTGCAGCGCAGAAACCGGCCGCAGGCCGGCATTCCCGTTTACAATGCCCCTCTTTCAGGCATTTGCCATCAAGACAAGCCAAGTTATTGCACCAAAGTTAGGAGAGCAGCATGAGTGTCGCTGACGTCAAGAAAAATACCGAACAGAAGATGGCCAAGTCCATCGAAACCCTCAAGGCCAACCTGGCCAAGGTCCGCACCGGCCGTGCCCACACCGGCCTGCTGGACCAGGTCATGGTCGAATACTACGGCTCGCCCACCGGCCTGTCGCAGGTCGCCAACCTGACCCTGATCGATGCCCGCACCATCGGTGTGCAGCCCTACGAAAAGAAGATGGCTGCCGTCATCGAAAAGGCCATCCGTGAAGCCGACCTGGGCCTGAACCCGGCCACCCACGGCGACCTGATCCGCGTGCCGATGCCGGCGCTGACCGAAGAGCGCCGCAAGGAAATGGTCAAGCTGGTCAAGAGCGAAGCCGAAGATGCCAAGATCGCGGTGCGCAACATCCGCCGTGAAGGCAATGAAGGCTTGAAGAAGCTGGTCAAGGACAAGGTCGCCTCGGAAGACGATGAGCGTCGCGGCCAGGACGAGATCCAGAAGCTGACCGACAAGTTCGTCGCTGACATCGACAAGATGGTCACCGAGAAGGAAAAGGAAGTGATGACGGTGTAAGCCGTCCGGCCGGGCAGCAGGCCTGCAGGACCCAGGCGCGGCGGCCATGGCAGCCGCGCAGCACGACAAGTCAAAGACAAAAAAATGTGCGTGGGAAGGGGGTGCAACGAGGTGGTGCGGCCAGACGGTTTGTCAAAGCCGCTGCGGCCCGCTACCATGATGCGCTTCGCTGTCCCATGCACGCCAATGCAATAAATTATTTTCATGAAGCATCAAAGCTCAACTCTTGCGGTTCCGGAGACTTCCGCGGTTCCGCGCCATGTTGCCATCATCATGGACGGCAACGGTCGTTGGGCGACCAAGCGCTTTCTGCCGCGCGTGGCGGGACATGCCAAGGGGGTGGATGCGGTGCGGTCCATCGTCGAGGCCTGCGCCGAACGCGGCATCGAATTCCTGACCCTGTTTGCCTTCAGTTCCGAGAACTGGCGCCGTCCTGCCGATGAGGTGTCGGTGCTGATGCGCCTGTTCATGACGGTGCTGGAGCGCGAAGTGGGCAAGATGGCCAGCAATGGCATCTGCCTCAAGATCGTCGGCGATATGAGTCGTTTCGATCCCAAATTGCAGGAAATGGCCGCCAGGGCCGAGGCCCAGACTGCCGGCAACAGCCGCCTGACGCTTACTGTCTGTGCCAACTACGGCGGGCGCTGGGATGTCATGCAGGCGGTCTCGAAGATGGTCAAGGACAAGCCGGGCGTGACCGACTACAGCGAAGAAGAGCTGGCCCCTTACCTGGCCATGGCCTACGCTCCCGAGCCCGATCTCTTCATCCGTACCGGTGGCGAGCAGCGCATCTCCAATTTCCTGCTGTGGNCACTGGCCTATAGCGAACTGTATTTTACCGAGACCTTCTGGCCCGATTTCGATGCCAAGGCGCTCGATCAGGCCATCGGCTCCCTATCACAACGCGAGCGCCGCTTCGGGCGCACCAGCGCCCAGGTGCTGGACCAGAAAAAGGCTTCCTGATGCTCAAGACGCGTGTCATCACGGCGTTGATCTGGTGGCAATCCTGTTGCCCATCCTGTATTTGGGTTACTTCCCGGCCTTTGCCATGGCAGCGCTGGTGTTCTTCGCCGCTGGTGCCTGGGAATGCTTCCGCCTCTTCAAGAGCCCGCGCCCGACGCTGTGGGCGGCCGTCTGGACGCTGGTGTTCAGCGTGATCCTTTTCTTCAGTGGCTTGCCCAGCGTGCGCTCGCTTTACGTCTTGTGCGTGCTGTTGTGGGCGCTACGCTTCATACCGGCGCTGGGAATGGGCTTGCCCAAGGTGGAAGCGTTCGGCAACCGCCTGCTCAATGGCACCTACATGCTTTCCATCCTGGGTTGCTTCGTGGCCATCGCCGATCTGTTCCGGCATTCGCCCGTGTACCTGCTGTCGGTGATGGCGGTGGTGTGGGTGGCCGATATCGGGGCCTATTTCTCCGGCAAGGGTTTCGGTCGCCACAAGCTGGCGCCCAGCATTTCTCCCGGCAAGTCGTGGGAAGGGGCCATCGGCGGCTGGTTGGCCGTGCTGGTGATGTCGGCAGCGGTGGCCATGTCCATGAGCGGCGGCGAGACCTTCCAGTATCACCTCTACAGCCATTGGGGCTGGGGCGGCTTCGTCGGCATCCTGACCCTGATGGTAGTGGCCAGCGTGGTGGGTGACCTGTTCGAGTCGCAATTGAAGCGCCGTGCCGGCATGAAGGACAGCAGCAATCTCTTGCCCGGCCACGGCGGCGTACTCGATCGCATCGACGCACTCATCCCGGTGCTGCCGCTGGCAGCGCTGGTCGACCTCTGGCTGGCGGCTGCCTGAGCCGCCGCTTTCCTCCTGGAAATTCCATGCAGTCCATCAGTATTCTCGGCGCCACCGGTTCCATTGGCGTGTCCACGCTGGACGTGGTGGCCCGTCATCCCGACCGGTATCGCGTCTTGCCCTGAGCGCCCTGC
>NZ_BADI01000797.1:0-2260 GCF_000333555.1 Herbaspirillum sp. B65
GCGTGATGGCGAGTGTGGGCATTGTTGTAGGCAATCAGAGCAAGCAGGGCGCGGGGGCCGCGCCTATATGAACAAAGCCGCATCCCCATGCGGCTTTGCGCCCCAAAACAGATGTCATGCCGGAAACTTTGTGCAAGCAGGGGGCGGGCACAGGGTTCCGCTCATCAGGATTACGCCGGGGTGGCGACCTGGTTCTGGATGAAGGCCGGTGGCGCCGGCATTCCCGGCGAGACGGTCAGCACCTCGAAACCGGTTTCGGTGACCAGCACCGTATGTTCCCACTGTGCCGACAGGCTGCGATCCTTGGTCTTGATGGTCCAGCCGTCGCCCATTTCGCGGATCTCGCGGCGCCCGGCATTGATCATGGGTTCGACGGTGAAGATCATGCCGGCTTCCAGCTTTTCCAGCGTGCCGGGACGGCCGTAGTGCAGCACTTGCGGCTCTTCGTGGAACACCTTGCCGATGCCGTGACCGCAGAATTCGCGCACCACGCTGTAGCCGGCCTTTTCGGCGTGCTGCTGGATGACGTGGCCGATGTCGCCCAGATGCGCGCCGGGCTTGATCTTGGAGATGCCCAGCCACATGCATTCATAGGTGATCTCGGTGAGGCGGCGCGCCAGGATGGAGGTCTCGCCCAGGTAGAACATACGGCTGGTGTCGCCGTGGTAGCCATTCTTGATGATGGTCACGTCGATATTGAGCACGTCGCCGTTCTTCATCACCTTGTCGCCCGGGATGCCATGGCAGATCACGTCGTTGAGTGAGGTGCAGATGGCCTTGGGGTAGGGAGTGTAGCCAGGTGGGCAGTAGTTCAGCGGGGCCGGGATGCTGCCTTGCACATTGGTCATGTACTCGTGGCAGAGGCGGTCGATCTCGCCGGTGCTCACGCCGGGTTTGACGAAGGGGGTGATGTAGTCCAGCACTTCGGCGGCCAGGCGGCCGGCCACGCGCATCCCTTCGATGTCTTCGGCGGTTTTGATGGTGATGTTGCCCATGATGAATCGCAATTCGCTTGAAATCGTTAATGCGCAATTATAGACGACGGGGTGCTTTCTGTTTCGCCGGCCCCGGGCCTGGGCACTGCGGCTTTGCCTGGGCTGCACAGGGCAGGTTCATGTGCTACTTGAACAAAGGGGCGGCTTCGAGTAGAATGCCGGGCTGATCTGAAAGCCTCAGGTCGGTTGCTGAAGCTGGTGTGCGGAATGATTCTTCATGTCTATTTGGCAATAAGTGTTGTAAAGTTGTAAAAATCTTTTTTGAAACGCGAATCCGTTCGCTAAAAGGGTGTCTGGCTGCATGAGCCGGATGACCGAGCGGATTCCAGACCTAACCCTGGAGAAATTCATGTCCGTTACCATGCGCGAAATGCTGGAAGCCGGTGTCCACTTCGGTCACCAAACCCGCTTCTGGAACCCCAAGATGGCCCCCTATATCTTCGGCCATCGCAACAAGATTCACATCGTCAACCTGGAAAAGACCCTGGGTATGTACCAGGAGGCGCTGAAGTACGTGCGTCAACTGTCGGCCAACCGCGGTACCATCCTGTTCGTCGGTACCAAGCGTCAAGCCCGCGAAATCCTGGCCACCGAAGCGCAACGCGCTGGCGTGCCCTACGTCGACCAGCGTTGGCTGGGCGGTATGCTGACCAACTTCAAGACCATCAAGACCTCGATCAAGCGCTTGAAGGAAATGGAAGCCTCGATCGAAGACGGCTCGGTCGAAAAGCTGTCCAAGAAGGAAGGTCTGCTGTTCCGTCGCGAACTGGAAAAGCTGCAGAAGGCCATCGGCGGCATCAAGGACATGGGCGGCATTCCTGACGCCATCTTCGTCATCGACGTCGGCTACCACAAGGGCGCCATCACCGAAGCCGCCAAGCTGGGCATTCCGGTCATCGGCGTGGTCGATACCAACCACTCGCCCGAAGGCGTCACCTACGTGATCCCGGGTAACGATGACTCCGCCAAGGCTATCTCGCTGTACGCTCGTGGCGTGGCAGATGCCGTCCTGGAAGGCCGTGCCAACGCCGTCAATGACGTCGTCGAAGCAGTCAAGGGCGATGAATTCGTCGAGGTCGAGCAGGCTTGATTCTGCTCTTCCGGTAGTACGGTAGTAGAAAAAGGGGTGACAGCGGGTAGTGACGCAGTGGCCCCTTTTTTTTGATTCAATTTTCGAGTTTCAGGCGTCTCGCGTGATGCGGGATGCCTCCAAGTCAGGAGAAAAGTATGGCGGCAATTACCGCAACAATGGTGGGCGATCTGCG
>NZ_BADI01000796.1:0-2279 GCF_000333555.1 Herbaspirillum sp. B65
TGGCCGCGTTCTCGGGGCGCAGGTCCACCGCGGGATTGACCGGGAAGGTGCGCGACAGGCGCGACAGCCTAGCCTTGGAGGGCGGCGGCAGCGGGGCGTCCGATTGCAGCAGGGCGCCCAGTTCGTGTTCGATCAGGTTGATGATGTCGCGGTAGTTCTTGGCGAATACCGGCGCATTGATGAGGAAGGCATCCAGCGCGTAATTGTTGCGGGTGGTATGGATCTTGGCGTCGAAGATACTGAAGCTTTTTTCATCGAAGTAGCTGCAGATGCGCGCAAACAGGTCGGGGCGGTCGGGCGTATAGACCGCCACCTGAACCCCTTCGCCTATGGGCGCCAGGCGGCAGCGCACCAGCGGCACGCCGGTGTCGACCTTGTCGTAGAAGCAGCGCGTCTGCCAGGCGATGTCGGAGGCATCGTGGCGCAGGAAGTAGGCCACGTCCAGTTGCTTCCACAAGGGCTCGTGGGCATCGGCTGGCAGGCCGTACAGACGCAGGGTCTTGATGGCTTCCTGCTGGGTGTTCTTCAGTTCGCGATCGGCCGAGGGGGCTTCGCCGCCCAGCACGCGCAGGGTCATGCGGTACAGGTCTTCCAGCAGCTTGCCCTTCCAGGCATTCCACACCTTGGGGCTGGTGCCGCGGATATCGGCCACCGTCAGCAGGTAGAGCGCGGTCAGGTGGCGTTCATCCTTGACCAGCTGGGCGAAGGCGGTGATCACGTCGGGGTCCGACATGTCCTGCTTCTGTGCCACGTGCGACATGGCCAGGTGCTGCTCGACCAGGAATACGATGAGCTCGGTATTTTCTTCCGAGATGCCGTGCTGCACGCAGAAGGCACGTGCATCGGCCATGCCCAGCTTGGAATGGTCGCCGCCGCGGCCCTTGGCGATGTCATGGAACAGGGCGGCCACGTACAGCACCCAGGGCTGGCCGAAGTTGGCCATCAACTGGCTGCAGAAGGGATATTCATGCGCGTGTTCGCTCATGGTGAAGCGGCGCACGTTGCGCACTACCATCAGGATGTGCTGGTCCACGGTATAGACGTGGAACAGGTCATGCTGCATCTGGCCGACGATCTGGCGGAAGTTCGGCAGGTAGCGGCCCAGCACGCTGGTGGCATTCATCCCGCGCAGGGCGTGGGTGATGCCGCGCTTGCTCTGGATGATCTGCATGAACAGGCGATGGTTTTCCGGGTTGGCGCGGAAGGCATTGTCGATCTTGAAGCGGGCGTGCCACAGCGCGCGCAGGGTGCGTGCCGACATGTCCTTCAGTTCCGGGTGTTCGGAGAGCATCAGGAACACTTCCAGCATGGCCGAAGGGGTCTCTTCGAAGATATTGTCGTGGGCGATGTCGAGGAAGCCGTTGACCTCGCTGAAGCGCTCGTTGAGCGGGCGTGGCACCGATTGCTGGGGGAACAGGTGGGCTTCGATATTCTGCAGCAGGATGGTATTCAATTGCGTGACCGCCTTGGCTGCCCAGTAATAACGCTGCATCAGGTATTCGCTGGCGCGCCGGGTGTCGGTGGTCTTGAAGCCGAAGGTTTCCGCAATCTGGGTCTGGATGTCGAATACCAGGCGGTCTTCGCGGCGGTCGGTGAGGATGTGCAGGCGGATGCGGATGTCCTTGAAGGCGCGTTCCTTCTGGCGCAGCTGGCGCGCTTCGGTGGAAGTCAACATGCCGTGCTGGGCCAGTTCGGCCCAGGAGTTGCCCAGGCCGGCCGCCTTGGCCACCCACAGGATCACCTGCAGGTCGCGCAGGCCGCCCGGGCTTTCCTTGCAATTGGGTTCCAGGCTGTAGGGAGTGTCTTCGTACTTGACGTGGCGTTGGCGCATCTCCAGGGTCTTGGCCTGGAAGAAGGCCAGCGGGTCCAGTGTAGCCTGGTAGCGTTCCTGCAATTGCTTGAAGAGGGCGCGGTTGCCGGTCACCAGGCGCGCTTCCAAGAGGCTGGTCTGGACCGTGATGTCGGCCGCGGATTCGTCCAGGCATTCGTCGATGGTGCGGATGCTGTGGCCGATTTCCAGGCCGATGTCCCAGAACAGTTGCACCAGGGATTCCAGCTTTTCCTTCTTGGCAGCGTCCGGGGTCTTGTCCAGCAGGATCAGCACATCCACGTCCGAATGCGGGAACAGTTCGCCTCGCCCATAGCCGCCCACGGCCACCAGCGCGGCATTGCCGGACATGCCCAGTTCTTCCCAGGCCTGGGTCAGCGCTTCATCGACGTTGCGGCGCAATTGGGCCAGCAATTGTTCGGTCTTGTGGTGGACTGAACACCTCGAGGCT
>NZ_BADI01000795.1:0-20914 GCF_000333555.1 Herbaspirillum sp. B65
ATGCTGCGCACTGCATGCCGACAGCTATGCCATCACAAGGAACGCATGGTGCGCCTGGCCGAATACAGCCGCGACTGCCTGCGCGATTTGCGCGCCGATGTCGGCATCCCCTATGAAGGCCGCGAGCAAGGCACCCTGCAACTGTTCCGTAGCCAGCCTTGTTCAGGAAGACGATGATGTAAGGAACGCCAACTTGGCGCGACAGCAGGATGTGTTCACGGGTCTGGGGCATCGGGCCGTCAGCGGCCGAGCACACCAGGATCGCGCCGTCCATCTGGGCTGCGCCGGTGATCATGTTCTTCACATAGTCGGCGTGGCCTGGGCAGTCAACGTGCGCGTAGTGACGGTTCGCGGTTTCGTATTCGACGTGGGCGGTGTTGATGGTGATGCCGCGTGCCTTTTCTTCAGGCGCTGCGTCGATCTGGTCGTAGGCCTTCGCTTCGCCGCCGAACTTCTTCGACAGGACGGTTGCGATTGCAGCGGTCAGGGTGGTCTTGCCGTGGTCGACGTGGCCGATGGTACCGACGTTCACGTGCGGCTTGGTCCGTTCAAACTTGCCTTTTGCCATTTTAAATTTCCTTCAAAAGAACGATATGTTCGATGTTCAATATTCAATGATTGGCTGGTGATCCAGCCGGCGATCCACCCCACACGGAGCGGATCGCCATTCCTGCAACTTACTTGGCCTTGGAGGTGACGATTGCGTCGATCACGTTCTTGGGCGCTTCGGAGTAGTGCTTGAATTCCATCGTGTAGGTTGCGCGGCCTTGGGTGGCCGAACGCAGCGAGGTCGAGTAACCGAACATTTCCGACAGCGGAACTTCGGCCTTGATGATCTTGCCGCCACCACCAGCGATTTCGTCCATGCCCTGCACCATGCCACGACGGGACGACAGGTCGCCCATCACGGTACCGGCGTAGTCTTCCGGGGTTTCCACTTCCACGGCCATCATCGGCTCCAGGATCACCGGCGAAGCCTTGCGGCAGCCGTCCTTGAAGGCCATCGAGCCGGCCATGCGGAAGGCGTTTTCGTTCGAGTCCACGTCGTGGTACGAACCGAAGAACAGGGTGACCTTGACGTCGACCACCGGGTAACCAGCCAGCACGCCGGTGTTCAGGGTTTCACGGATACCCTTTTCCACCGCCGGGATGAATTCACGCGGAACCACACCACCCTTGATTGCATCGACGAACTCGAAGCCAGCGCCCGGTTCTTGCGGTTCGATCTTCAGGACCACGTGACCGTACTGACCACGGCCGCCGGACTGCTTGACGAACTTGCCTTCGATTTCGTCGCAGGTCTTGCGGATGGTTTCGCGGTAGGCCACTTGCGGCTTGCCGACAGTGGCTTCCACGCCGAACTCGCGACGCATACGGTCGACGATGATGTCCAGGTGCAGCTCGCCCATACCGGAGATGATGGTCTGGCCGGATTCTTCATCGGTCTTGACGCGGAAGGACGGATCTTCCTGTGCCAGGCGGTTCAGGGCCAGGCCCATCTTTTCCTGGTCAGCCTTGGTCTTGGGCTCGACGGCCTGCGAGATCACGGGCTCAGGGAAGACCATGCGTTCCAGGGTCACGATAGCCGACGGATCGCACAGGGTGTCACCGGTGGTGGCTTCCTTCAGACCAACGGCAGCGGCGATGTCGCCAGCGCGCACTTCCTTGATTTCTTCACGCTGGTTGGCGTGCATCTGCAGAATACGGCCCAGGCGTTCCTTCTTGTTCTTGACCGGGTTGTAGACGGTGTCGCCCGAATTGACGACGCCGGAGTACACGCGGAAGAAGATCAACTGGCCGACGAACGGGTCGGTCATGATCTTGAAGGCCAGCGCCGAGAACTTCTCGTCGTCAGCAGCCTTGCGCACGGTTTCGGTTTCGTCTTCGGCGATGCCCTTGACCGGGGGAATGTCGGTCGGTGCCGGCAGGTACTCGATGACCGCGTCCAGCATGGCTTGCACGCCCTTGTTCTTGAAGGCGGTGCCGCACATCATCGGGACGATTTCGCCAGCCAGGGTGCGCGCGCGCAGGGCCTTCTTGACGTCTTCTTCCGACAGGTCACCTTCTTCCAGGTACTTGTTCATCAGGTCTTCCGACGACTCGGCGGGGGTTTCGACCATCTTTTCGCGCCATTCCTGGGCAGTTGCCTTCAGGTTTTCGGGGATGTCGCGTAATCGGAACTTCATGCCCTGGAAAGCGTCGTCCCAGTAGATCGCGCGCATCTGACCCAGGTCGATCACGCCTTCGAAGTTGTCTTCGGCGCCGATAGGCACTTGGATGGGGATCGGGTTGGCCTTCAGGCGGCTACGCATCTGCTCGTAGACCTGAAAGAAGTTGGCGCCGGTACGGTCCATCTTGTTGACGAAGGCCAGACGGGGCACGCCGTACTTGTTGGCCTGACGCCACACGGTTTCCGACTGCGGCTGCACGCCACCCACTGCACAGTAAACCATGCAGGCGCCGTCCAGAACGCGCATCGAACGCTCCACTTCGATGGTGAAGTCGACGTGGCCCGGGGTATCGATGATGTTGATGTGGTGCTCGGGGAAGTTGTTGGCCATCCCCTTCCAGAAGCAGGTGGTCGCAGCCGAGGTGATGGTGATGCCACGCTCTTGCTCTTGCTCCATCCAGTCCATGGTGGCCGCGCCGTCGTGCACTTCACCGATTTTGTGGTTCACGCCGGTGTAGTACAGGATACGCTCGGTAGTGGTTGTTTTACCTGCGTCGATGTGCGCCGAAATACCGATATTACGGTAGCGCTCGATGGGGGTCTTACGGGCCATAATTAATCCTAAGTCTTTAATGCACGAAACCGAGCGTCATTTTTTTCAAATAAACGCTCGGCTCGAACCAATTTTAAGATGCGAACCCAGGCTTCCCATCATCGCAAAAGCCCAGGTCCAGTCTTGATTAGAAGCGGAAGTGCGAGAACGCCTTGTTCGCTTCTGCCATACGGTGCACTTCATCACGACGCTTCATTGCGCCGCCACGGCCTTCGGCGGCTTCCATCAGCTCACCAGCCAGACGCTGGGGCATGGACTTTTCGCTGCGCTTGTTGGCAGCTTCACGCAGCCAGCGCATCGACAGGGCCATACGGCGCACCGGACGCACTTCAACGGGCACCTGGTAGTTGGCGCCACCGACGCGGCGGGACTTGACTTCCACCATCGGCTTGCAGTTGTTCAGGGCTGCGGAGAACACTTCCAGCGGGTCCTTGCCCGACTTGGACTGGATGTGGTCGAAGGCACCGTAGATGATGTTTTCAGCGACGGACTTCTTGCCCGACAGCATCAGCACGTTCACAAACTTGGCGACTTCAACGTTGCCGAACTTCGGATCCGGCAGAATTTCCCGCTTGGGGACTTCACGACGACGTGGCATTTCGATTCCTTTCAATCTTCAGTTGAGTGGGCGAACCCTGCTTCAACTTCGCCTGCACTCGCGGAGAGCCATCATGGCTTCCACTTACTCGGCCCGACCTGGACCGACTCTGAGTCTGTTCACACGACGCGATGCGTCATGATAAACACCAATTATTACTTCTTCGCTGCCTTGGCGCGCTTGGCACCGTACTTCGAGCGAGCTTGCTTACGATCCTTGACGCCCTGGGTATCCAGTGCACCGCGAACCATGTGGTAACGCACACCCGGCAAGTCCTTCACACGGCCGCCGCGGATCAGCACGACGCTGTGTTCTTGCAGGTTGTGGCCTTCACCGCCGATGTACGAAATGACTTCGAAACCGTTGGTCAGGCGCACCTTGGCCACCTTACGCAGCGCCGAGTTCGGCTTCTTCGGAGTGGTGGTGTACACGCGGGTGCAGACACCGCGCTTTTGCGGGCTGTTTTCCAGCGCCGGCGACTTGCTCTTCACGATCGCGCGGACACGTGGTTTGCTAATCAGTTGATTGATGGTTGGCATCGTTTTAATCCAACAAAGTACAACATTGAAAACAGGTTCCGGAATCGGTTGCCCGGAACCACACAGGAAACTCTTGTGCGCAAGACAATGCGCAAATCGGATTTAAGACCGGAAGGGAGAATAGCGTCGCAGAAGCGATGTTTCAGACCAAAGAACGCATAAGCCCGGGAGAGCCTAAATTCGAGAACTCGCGAGTGTACGCCTGAATGTCCAGCGGGTCAACCCGAACCCCGCTCTGGAGCCGATTTGACGCGGTTTATGGCCATTTCGCCACGCTTTTGGGTGGCGAAATGGCAATGTTTTCCCTGATGCAAGCTTTGCAGGGCTCAGACACGCGGCAAGGCCTCGACCATCTGGCGCCATTGCCCGGTCTCCGGCTGGCCGCGCTCACGGCGGGAGAAGAAGTTGACGATCTGGCGGCCCTGGGCGTCGTAGAACTCCACCGAGGTGACCATGCCATGGTCGGTCGGACGGCGCACCACCCAGCCATGGTCCACGGCGCTGGCGCGCAGGTGCAGGTTGAAGTCAGGATCGAGCACGTTGTACCACTCGCCCACGGTGGCCGTCTTGCCGATCAAGCCGCTGTAGATCTGGGTCATGCCACCATTGCTGACGAACACCATGATGGGTTGCTGGCGCGCTTTGGCCTCTTCCAGCAAGGCTTGTGCCGCCTGCGGTCGAATACGCCAGGCCGACTCGGGGCCGATCAGTTGCAGCGCCTGCTCGCGCGTCAACTTCAGTTCGCGCAGCAGACGCGGGAACTGGTGTACATCGGTCAGCTCCTGCCAGGACTGGCGCAATTGGCGGATCGCCTCAGCGCTCGGCGTGGCACCGGCTGCCGGCAGCGCAGGTGGCGCAGGTGGCGCAGCCGGCTCCACCGTCAACACGGCGTGTTGATCGGCCATCCTGAAGTCGGCCACCAGCTGGTCGAATTGCGCCACATGCTGCTCATTGTCCAGGTAGACCTTGTGCACGGCATTGCCCTGGCGGTCGAACAATTGCAGGCTGCGACTGGTCTTGCCGGCGCGCCCCGCTTGCACCACGGCGAAGGCACTGCCCCAGCCTGCGTTGCCAAAGCGCAGATCGATGGGACCACCGGCAAAGCCGGTGCCGGGCACCACCCTGCCCTGCTCGTCGCGCCGCACCGGCGTGACTTCACCGGCGCGCTCCAGCACCGCATCCTCGTTGCGGGTGATGGCCTTGATGCGGCCCAGTTCAGGCAGACGCTCCAGCAGCGCCTGGATATCCTGCTCGCTGGCCCGCAAGCGCTGGGTGCCGTGGCCGATCTGGGTGGCCAGCAATTGCGCTTCCGAGACGCCAAGTTCACGTGCAGCGTCACGCGTATGAAGTTTTGGCTGCGCCTGCTGCAACTGCTCCCAACGTTCGGACAACGATGGCTGGGTGGCGCAGCCGGCCGCCAGGACGCTGGCCAGCAACAGGGCGTTGAGGTGCTTGTTCATGCTATTCCTTGGTAGATAGACGATGGGGTCAGTAGGCGATCTTCAGGCTGAGGTTGAAGCTGCGCCCCGGTTCGGTATAGGCATCCTTGTTGACGGCGCTATCGGCCAGCGACAGGCCGCGGATGTCGGTCCAGCTCCAGTATTTGCGGTCGAACAGGTTGCGGATGCCGGCATAGAGGGTCATGTTGCGGCTCAGGTGATAACCGCCCGAAAGGTCCACCACGAAGAAGGCGGGAGAGACAAAGTTGGTCGAGGTCGGAATGTCTGCCTTCTTCTTCGCCGCGTTGTAGACCAGGTCGCTCTGTACGAACCACGTCGGTGTCGGCTCGTAGCGCACGCCGGTCACCAGCGACAGCGGTGCCACCGACTCCAGCCCCTGCTCCACGCCATTGGCGGTGCTGGTCCCCTTGGTCCAGGCCACCCCGCCCTTGAGGCTCACGCCATTGTCCATCGCATAGTCGATGCGCCCTTCCAAGCCATGGATCTCGGCCTTGGCAGCGTTGCGATACTGGAAGATGGTGGGGTTGGCCACGGTCAGATTGCCGCCCACGGTCACCAGGTCGATGAAGTTGCGGTAGTTCCCCTTGTAGGCGGCTGCGCTGTAGCGCAGTGAGCCGGCACCCGCCGACAGCTTGCCGCGCAACCCTACTTCCACGGTATTGCTGGTCTCGGGCTTGAGATCGGGATTGGAGACCTGGCGATAGACGGTATTGTTGAAGAAGGAATTGACCTCCTGCGGTGAGGGCGAACGGAAGCCGCGGGCGTACTGGATGTAGGGGATGAAGGCCGGCGTGACCTCATACAGGAAAGCCAGGCGCGGCGAGAAGGCGCTATCGCGGCTGCTCACGGCCGGCTGACCGTTGGCACTGGCCTGGGCATCATACTTGGCGCTGGCCTTGGGCTTGAGCTCGTAACTGTCCAGGCGCAGGCCGGCGATGGTGGTCAGCGCCCCGGTACGCATTTCATCCTGGACATAGGCCCCGAACTGGGTGTACTCGGTCTTGGGGAAATACTGGCAATACTGGGTGCCGGTGCAACTGGTCCAGCCGGTACCGTTGGCACTGGTTTCCAGGGTGGACAGGCTCAGGTCCAGTCCATAGACCAGCTTGTGACGCCAGCCATCCGGGCCGAAGTTGCTCTCCCCCAGCAAGCCGCCACCGATCATCTGGTCGCTGTAGGAGACGTCACGAAAACGTGGCCGCACAATAGTGCGAGAACTGGCGCCGGCTTCGAAAGTGTATTGGTCGGTGTCGGCGTTGCGATAGTAGAGATTAGCCTTGAATTTCTGCATCCACGGCTGGTCGGGATCGACATGTTCGTAGGCCAATGTGGCGCGTTGCCCGGTGGACTTGCTACTGGTGCTGTAGGCCGTGACGCCATTGGTCAGCGCCGACAGGCTGTCGCCGCTGTCGCGCTCTTCGGTGGCTTGCAGGGTCAGCTTGAAACTGTCCACGCCATTGGGCTTGAAGACCAGCTTGCCCAGCGCCGAACGATTGGTGTAGCTCATCGGATCGGGGCTGGTGCGCGCGGTGCCGAGCACGTCATTGGCCCCCTTGTTATCGGCCTGGTTGCCGTGTCGGGTGTTGAGGATCAACATGCCCTGCCATTGCTCGCCACCCCAGGCGGCGCTGGCAGTGGCGCCAAAGCTCTTGTCGACCGAGTCGTAGGAGGGCTTGAAGGAAAAATACGTGCTCTTGCCGTACACGCCCAACAGGTCCGCGGGATCCTTGGTGATGAAGTTGATCGCCCCGGTCAAGCCATCGCTGCCATAGAGCGAAGAGGCCGGGCCGCGCAAGACCTCGATGCGACGATACAACTCGGTGTCGGTGGTGGCGCCCCGCCCCACGCTGGCCACACCCTGGCTGAAGGCACGCGGCATGACGATGCCGTCTTCCAGCATCAGCACCCGGTTGCCATCGAGGCCGCGCATGGTGATGCCCTCGTTGCCGCCGCGCCCGGTGGTGGCGCTGGCCCCGGTGATGCCGGACATGCGATAGACCGAACGCCGCACTTCCACACCCGGCTCATAGCGCAGGGCATCCTTAATGTCCTTGGTATTGTGTTCTTCCATCTCCTGCGAAGTGATCACGGAGACGGTCGCCGCCGCGTGATCGAGGTCGGTACTGCCGGCGCGATTGGCCGTGACGACCACGTCCTGCAGCTTCCTGACACTGAGCTTGGCGGAACTGGAATTGACATCGGCCGACTGTGCGAAAGCACCCGCACAGAGCCACTGCTGCAGCGCCATCAACACGGCCGCTGCACACCTCGATTTGCTTGGAGACACTGGTAACCACCCCTTGGTTGGATCGGTTACGAGCGGTGGCTGGCTACCTCTTGGATAAAAAACGACCTGCGAACGCGGGTCGTCATGCATATGAAGCTTGATTCCATCGAGCAGACCTCAGATGAGAATCATTATTATTTGTAAATGATAGAAGATTCACGCATCCTTGGCAATGCCGCTACCGGTATGCCCAGGCGTTGTAGGGATATGAAGGGTGCGACGAGCCGGTCAACACCGCCTATGAACGAAAAAGCGGCGCCGGAATTGCTTCCGGCGCCGCTCTTCTTGCAGCTATGTTCTTGCTGGGGCAGCCGCTGCTGCTGGCCGCCCCGGATGCAGCAGATGAAGTGCTTACGCTTCGCTTTCGCCGCCACCGATGGATTCGGTCGAGGAGACTTCCTCGTCGGCGAACTCGGAACGGGAGGCACGTTCGGCTTCGAGCAGTGCTGCGCGCTCTTCGGCTTCCCAGGCATCCTTTTCCTTGCGGGCGCGGTGGAAGGCCAAGCCAGTACCAGCCGGGATCAGGCGGCCGACGATGACGTTTTCCTTCAGGCCGCGCAGGCCATCCTTCTTGCCCATGATCGCCGCTTCGGTCAGCACGCGGGTGGTTTCCTGGAACGATGCGGCCGAGATGAAGGAGTCGGTCGACAGCGATGCCTTGGTAATACCCAGCAGCACGTTTTCGTAGGTCGCCGGGATCTTGCCTTCGGCGGTCACGCGGTCGTTCTCGTCCAACAGTTCGGAGCGCTCGACCTGCTCACCGGTGATGTAGTTGGTGTCGCCCGGCTCCACCACTTGCACGCGGCGCAGCATCTGGCGCACGATCACTTCGATGTGCTTGTCGTTGATCTTCACGCCCTGCAGACGATACACGTCCTGCACTTCGTCCACGATGTAGCGGGCCAGCGCTTCGATACCCAACAGACGCAGGATGTCCTGCGGGTCAGCCGGGCCGTCCACGATCATTTCGCCCTTGTTCACCACCTGGCCGTCGTGCACCAGCACTTGCTTGTCCTTGGTGATCAAGAACTCGTGCTTGGTGCCTTCCATGTCGGTGATTTCCAGACGCTGCTTGCCCTTGGTTTCCTTGCCGAAGGCAACGGTACCAGTGACTTCGGCCAGCATACCGGCATCCTTCGGCGAACGGGCTTCGAACAGTTCGGCCACGCGCGGCAGACCACCGGTAATGTCACGGGTCTTCTGCGATTCGGTCGGGATACGGGCCAGCACTTCACCCACATGTACCTGCTGGCCGTCCTTGACGGTGATCAGCGCGCCGACCTGGAAGCCGATGGTCACCGAGTGTTCGGTGCCGGCGATCTTCACTTCTTCGCCTTGTTCGTTCAGCAGTTTCACCTGCGGACGCATGACCTTGGAGGACGGACCACGACGCTTGGCATCGATGACCACCAGGGTCGACAGACCGGTGACTTCGTCGATCTGCTTGGCCACGGTAGAGCCTTCTTCCACGTTTTCGAACTTCACGGTACCGGAGTACTCGGTGATGATCGGACGGGTCAGCGGATCCCAGGTCGCCAGGGCGGTACCGGCCTTGATGGTCAGGCCATCCTTGACGATCAGGGTCGCGCCGTATGGCACTTTGTGACGCTCGCGCTCACGGCCCAGGTCGTCGGTGATCAGCACTTCGCCGGAACGGGAAATGACGATCTGTTCGCCCTTGCCATTGGTCACGTAACGCATCGTGGCGGTGAAGCGCACGGTACCGTTGGACTTGGCTTCCACCGAGGAGGCCACCGCTGCACGCGATGCCGCACCACCGATGTGGAAGGTACGCATGGTCAGCTGGGTACCCGGCTCACCGATGGACTGCGCAGCCACCACACCGACGGCTTCGCCGGAGTTCACCAGCAGGCCACGGCCCAGGTCGCGGCCATAGCACTTGGCGCACAGACCATAGCGGGTGTCGCAGGTCAGCGGAGTACGAACCTTCACTTCGTCGATACCCATGCGTTCGATCTCTTCGACCTTGTCTTCGTCCAGCAGGGTGCCGGCTTCGAACAGGGTGGATTGATCTTCCGGGTTGACGATGTCGGTGGCAGCCACACGGCCGAGGATACGGTCGCGCAGGGCTTCGATGACTTCACCGCCTTCGACCAGCGCCTTCATGGCCGAACCGTTGGAGGTGCCGCAATCGTCTTCGATCACGACCAGATCCTGGGTCACGTCCACCAGACGGCGGGTCAGGTAACCGGAGTTTGCAGTCTTCAGCGCGGTGTCGGCCAGACCCTTACGGGCGCCGTGCGTCGAGATGAAGTACTGCAACACGTTCAGGCCTTCGCGGAAGTTCGCGGTAATCGGCGTTTCGATGATGGAGCCGTCAGGCTTGGCCATCAGGCCGCGCATACCGGCCAGCTGGCGGATCTGGGCTGCCGAACCACGGGCGCCGGAGTCGGCCATCATGTAAATCGCGTTGAACGATTCCTGAGTGGTCTTCTTGCCTTCGCGGGTGATGACGTCTTCCACCTTCAGCTGGTCCATCATGGCCTTGCCGACTTCGTCACCGGCCTTGCCCCAGATGTCCACGACCTTGTTGTAGCGCTCGCCTGCGGTCACCAGACCCGAGGAGTACTGCTGTTCGATCTGCTTGACTTCGGACTCGGCAGCGGCGATCAGGGTGGCCTTTTGCGGCGGCACCAGCATGTCGTCCACGCAGATGGAGATACCGGCGCGGGTCGCCAGGCGGAAGCCCGACTGCATCAGCTGGTCGGCAAACACCACGGTGGCACGCAGACCGCACTTGCGGAAGGACGTGTTGATGAGCTTGGAGATTTCCTTCTTCTTCAGCGCGCGGTTCAGCACCGAGAACGGCAGGCCCTTGGGCAGGATCTCGGAGAGGATGGCGCGGCCGATGGTGGTCTCGTAGCGCTTGACGGTACGTACGAATTCGCCGGTGACCGGGTCCTTCGGATGTTCCACGATACGCACCGTGATACGGGTAGCCAGCTCGACTTCCTTGTTGTCGTAAGCGCGGATGACTTCCGACACGTCCTGGAACATCATGCCTTCGTTCTTGCCGTTGATGGCTTCACGGGTGGCATAGTACAGACCCAGCACGATATCCTGGGACGGCACGATCGACGGTTCGCCGTTGGACGGGAACAGGATGTTGTTGGAGGCCAGCATCAGGGTGCGGGCTTCCATCTGCGCTTCGATCGACAGCGGCACGTGCACGGCCATCTGGTCGCCGTCGAAGTCGGCGTTGAACGCGGCGCACACCAGCGGGTGCAGCTGGATCGCCTTGCCTTCGATCAGGACCGGCTCGAACGCCTGGATGCCCAGACGGTGCAGGGTCGGTGCGCGGTTGAGCATGACCGGGTGTTCGCGGATGACTTCTTCCAGGATGTCCCAGACCACCGGCTCTTGCGCTTCCACCAGCTTCTTGGCGGCCTTGATGGTGGTCGACAGACCCATCAGTTCCAGCTTGTTGAAGATGAAGGGCTTGAACAGTTCCAGGGCCATCAGCTTGGGCAGGCCGCACTGGTGCAGCTTGAGCTGCGGGCCCACCACGATGACCGAACGGCCCGAGTAGTCCACGCGCTTGCCCAGCAGGTTCTGACGGAAACGACCGCCCTTGCCCTTGATCATTTCGGCCAGCGACTTCAGCGGACGCTTGTTGGCGCCGGTCATGGCCTTGCCGCGACGACCGTTGTCCAGCAGCGAGTCCACCGCTTCCTGCAACATGCGCTTTTCGTTGCGCGTGATGATTTCAGGCGCGCGCAGTTCCATCAGACGCTTCAGACGGTTGTTGCGGTTGATCACGCGGCGGTACAGGTCGTTCAGGTCGGATGTCGCGAAGCGGCCGCCATCCAGCGGCACCAGCGGACGCAGTTCCGGCGGCAGCACGGGCAGCACTTCCATGATCATCCACTCGGGCTTGATGCCCGAACGCTGGAACGCCTCCAGCACCTTCAGGCGCTTGGCGTACTTCTTGATCTTGGCTTCGGACTTGGAGTCCTTCAGTTCCTGGCGCAGGGTTTCCGCTTCGCGGTCGATGTCGATCGAGCGCAGCAGTTCGCGGATACCTTCGGCGCCCATGAAGGCGATGAAGTCGTCGCCGTACTCTTCGTACTTGGCGGCGTAGTCGTCTTCGGACATGATCTGGCACTTCTTCAGCGGGGTCATGCCGGGATCGGTCACGACGTAGGCTTCGAAGTACAGCACGCGCTCGATGTCGCGCAGGGTCATGTCCAGCACCATGCCCAGACGGGATGGCAGCGACTTCAGGAACCAGATGTGGGCAGTCGGGGAAGCCAGCTCGATGTGGCCCATGCGCTCACGGCGCACCTTGGCCAGGGTCACTTCCACGCCGCACTTCTCGCAGATCACGCCACGGTGCTTCAGGCGCTTGTACTTGCCGCACAGGCACTCGTAGTCCTTGATGGGGCCGAAGATCTTGGCGCAGAACAGGCCGTCGCGCTCGGGCTTGAAGGTACGGTAGTTGATGGTTTCCGGCTTCTTGACTTCGCCGAAGGACCACGAGCGGATCTTGTCAGGCGAAGCCAGACCGATCTTGATCGCGTCGAATTGTTCGTTTTGCTGGACTTGCTTGAATAGATCGAGCAGTGCTTTCATGTATCACTCCAGGTTGGCGTGAAAAAACTAAATTTACGTGTGGCCGGTTCACCCTGCTTAACCCTGTTCGCATCGGCGGGAGAGCCAGCGAAGCCTCTGCTTCGTGGTGCCGCTCGATACCGGGACAGACCTCCCCAGCTTACTGCCGTACTTCGCTTGAATCTCTTGAATCTCTTGATTCGTTCACATCGCCCGTGGAGCGATGCGTCAATACTGAATTCTTGAATTCTTGGTTCGCCGGAAAAACCGGCGGGGTGCGCAGCCTGCGCCGCGCCCCCCTTTACATCATTCGCGTTCCAGGTCGATGTCGATACCCAGCGAGCGGATTTCCTTGACCAACACGTTGAAGGATTCCGGCATACCGGCATCGATCACGTGGTCGCCCTTGACCAGGTTCTCGTAGACCTTGGTACGGCCGTTCACGTCGTCGGACTTGACCGTCAGCATTTCCTGCAGGACGTAGGAGGCACCGTAAGCTTCCAGTGCCCACACTTCCATTTCGCCGAAACGCTGGCCGCCGAACTGCGCCTTGCCGCCCAGCGGCTGCTGGGTCACCAGCGAGTACGGGCCGGTGGAACGGGCGTGCATCTTGTCGTCGACCAGGTGGTGCAGCTTCAGGTAGTGCATGTAGCCGACCGTCACGGTGCGCTCGAAGGCTTCGCCGGTACGGCCGTCATACATGGTGACCTGGTTCTTGGACGGGGTCATGCCCAGTTGCTTGGCAATCGGATCCGGGTAGGCCAGGTCCAACATGCGACGGGTTTCTTCTTCATGCGCGCCGTCGAACACCGGGGTGGCGAAGGGCACGCCCTTCTTCAGGTTGGTGACCAGTTCGATGATTTCTTCATCGGTGAACGAGTCCAGCTCTTCCTGCTTGCCCGATTCGTTGTAGATGGTAGTGAGGAACTTGCGCAGTTCCGTCACCTTGGCTTGCGCCTGCACCATCTCGCCCAGACGCAGGCCCAGACCCTTGGCAGCCCAGCCCAGGTGAACTTCCAGCACCTGGCCGACGTTCATACGGGACGGCACACCCAGCGGGTTCAGCACGATGTCGGCAGGAGTACCGTCGGCCATGTGCGGCATGTCTTCGATCGGCAAGATACGCGAGACCACACCCTTGTTACCGTGACGGCCGGCCATCTTGTCACCAGGCTGCAGGCGACGCTTCACGGCCAGGTAGACCTTGACCATCTTCTGCACACCCGGCGGCAGTTCGTCGCCCTGGGTCAGCTTCTTGCGCTTCTCTTCGAAGGCCAGGTCGAACTGGTGACGCTTCTCGGCGATGGATTCCTTGATGGCTTCCAGCGCGTTGGCGATGTCGTCGTCGGCCGGGCGGATATCGAACCAGTGGAACTTGTCCAGGTCATCCAGGTATGCCTTGTCCAGCTTGGTGCCCTTGACCAGCTTCTTGGGGCCGCCGTTGGCGACCTTGCCGATCAACAGACGCTCCAGACGCTGGAAGGCATCGCCTTCCACGATACGCAGCTGGTCGTTCAGGTCCAGGCGATAGCGCTTGAGTTCATCATCGATGATCTGCTGGGCGCGCTTGTCACGCTGGATGCCTTCGCGGGTGAACACCTGCACGTCGATGACGGTGCCGACCATGCCCGAGGGCACGCGCAGGGAAGTATCCTTCACGTCGGAAGCCTTCTCGCCGAAGATCGCGCGCAGCAGCTTTTCTTCCGGGGTCAGCTGGGTCTCGCCCTTGGGGGTGACCTTACCGACCAGGGTGTCGCCGGCTTCGACTTCCGCGCCGATGTAGACGATACCCGACTCATCCAGACGGGCCAGTTGGTTCTCGGCCAAGTTGGAGATGTCGCGGGTGATTTCTTCTGCACCCAGCTTGGTGTCACGCGCCACCACCGACAGTTCCTCGATGTGGATCGAGGTGTAGCGGTCATCAGCCACCACCTTTTCGGAGATCAGGATCGAGTCTTCGAAGTTGTAGCCGTTCCAGGGCATGAACGCCACCAGCATGTTCTGGCCCAGTGCCAGCTCGCCCATGTCGGTCGAGGCGCCGTCGGCGATCACGTCATGCTTGGCCACGCGGTCACCGATCTTGACGATCGGGCGCTGGTTGATGTTGGTGTTCTGGTTGGAACGGGTGTACTTGATCAGGTTGTAGATGTCCACACCGACTTCGCCAGCTTGCGCTTCGTCGTCGTTGACGCGGATCACCACACGGCCTGCATCGACGTAGTCCACCACGCCGCCACGCAGGGCTTGCACGGTGGTACCGGAGTCCACTGCCACGGTACGCTCGATGCCGGTGCCGACCAGCGGCTTTTCCGGACGCAGGCAAGGCACGGCCTGGCGCTGCATGTTGGCGCCCATCAGTGCACGGTTCGCGTCATCGTGTTCCAGGAACGGAATCAGCGAGGCTGCCACCGACACCACCTGGCCCGGGGCCACGTCCATGTACTGCACGCGTTCCGGCGAGACCAGGATGGTTTCGCCAGCTTCACGGGCCGACACCAGTTCGTCGGACAGCTTGCCTTCACCGTCGATGGTCGCGTTCGCCTGGGCGATCACGTAACGACCTTCTTCGATGGCCGACAGGTAGTCGATCTGGTTGGTGACCTTGCTGCCCTCGACCTTGCGGTACGGGGTTTCCAGGAAACCGTATTCGTTCAGGCGGGCGTACAGCGCCAGCGAGTTGATCAGGCCGATGTTCGGGCCTTCAGGCGTTTCGATCGGGCAGACGCGGCCGTAGTGGGTCGGGTGCACGTCGCGCACTTCGAAGCCGGCGCGTTCGCGGGTCAGACCGCCAGGGCCCAGGGCGGAAACGCGGCGCTTGTGCGTGATTTCCGACAGCGGGTTGGTCTGGTCCATGAACTGCGACAACTGCGACGAACCGAAGAACTCACGGATGGCAGCCGAGATCGGCTTGGAGTTGATCAGGTCGTGCGGCATCAGGTTGTCCGCCTCGGCTTGGCCCAGGCGTTCCTTCACAGCACGTTCCACGCGCACCAGGCCGGCACGGAACTGGTTCTCGGCCAGTTCGCCCACGCAACGCACGCGACGGTTGCCCAGGTGGTCGATGTCATCGACTTCGCCACGGCCGTTACGCAGTTCGACCAGGATCTTGATGACGGCCAGGATGTCGTCATTGGACAGGGTCATGGTGCCGGTCAGCTCATCGCGACCGACGCGACGGTTGAACTTCATGCGGCCCACGGCCGACAGGTCGTAGCGGTCTTCGCTGTAGAACAGGCCATTGAACAGCGCTTCCACCGACTCTTCGGTGGGCGGTTCGCCAGGACGCATCATGCGATAGATCGCCACGCGCGCGGCGGTCTGGTCGGCGGTGTCGTCGGTGCGCAGGGTCTGCGAGATGTAGCCGCCCTGGTCCAGGTCGTTGGTGTACAGGGTCTGGATGGCCGAGATGTTGGCTTCGCGCAGCTTGGCCAGCAGTTCTTCGGTCAGCTCGTCGTTGGCGCTGGCCACCACTTCACCGGTGTCCGGATCGACGATGTTCTTGGCCAGCACGCGGCCCAGCAGGTAGTCCTCAGGCACGGAGATGTGCTTGATGCCGGCGGCTTCGATGTCACGCACGTGCTTGGCGTTGATGCGCTTGTCCTTGGCGACCATCACCTTGCCCGACTTGTCGGTGATGTCGAAACGTGCGACTTCACCGCGCAGGCGCTCGGAGACGAACTCCATGTCCGCGCCTTCGGCGTGCAGGTTGAAATTGTCGAAGACGAAGAAGTTCGCCAGGATCTGCTCGGAGGTCATCCCGATGGCCTTCAACAGGATCGTCACCGGCATCTTGCGGCGGCGGTCGACGCGGAAGAACAGGATGTCCTTCGGGTCGAATTCGAAGTCCAGCCAGGAGCCACGGTAAGGAATGATGCGGGCCGAGAACAGCAGCTTGCCGGACGAATGCGTCTTGCCGCGGTCGTGTTCGAAGAACACGCCCGGGGAGCGGTGCAGCTGCGACACGATCACGCGCTCGGTGCCGTTGATGACGAAGGAACCGGTGGTGGTCATCAGGGGCAGTTCGCCCATGTAGACTTCCTGTTCCTTCATTTCCTTGACGACCGGCTTGGTCGGCGACTCCTTGTCCAGGATCACCAGGCGCACCTTGGCGCGCAGCGGGGACGCGAAGGTCAGGCCACGTTGTTGACACTCTTTGACGTCAAACGGCGGAGCGCCCAGCACATACGACAGGAATTCGAGGCGCGCAAAACCATTGTGCGACACGATGGGGAAAATCGAGGTGAAAGCCGATTGCAGGCCTTCGTTCTTGCGTTCCGATGCAGCACGTTCGGGTTGCAGGAAATTCTGATACGACTCGATCTGAGTCGCGAGCAGGAACGGAACGTTGTGGACGTTTGCGCGTTTCGCGAAGGATTTGCGAATGCGCTTCTTCTCAGTAAATGAGTAGTGCATGGACACTCCGTGAGTGACAGGAAGGATAGAGAATTCAAGATTCGATCAGACCGCACGACTTGCCGGCAAAGCAGTCCGGGCCATCGGCACTCAAATCTTCAAATGTCTACCCTAGTTTTTTGCTGTGATCGCGCTTAATATTCCCGACAACGAATACTGCAGCGCATCAACATCACCCGCAAAAATAAGAAACGACAAAGGAGCCAAAGCCGAATCCCTTTTTCAAGGGATTCTGCACTTTGACTCCGGAGTAATGACTCGCCTTGGTAGGCAAGAGAATTACTTCAGTTCGGCCTTGGCGCCAGCTTCTTCCAGCTTCTTCTTGGCGGCTTCAGCGTCAGCCTTGGCAACACCTTCCTTGACCGGCTTCGGTGCACCGTCGACCAGATCCTTGGCTTCCTTCAGGCCCAGACCGGTGATTTCACGCACGGCCTTGATGACGCCGACCTTGTTGGCGCCGACTTCAGCCAGCACAACGGTGAACTCGGTCTGTTCTTCAGCAGCGGCAGCACCACCACCAGCAGCGCCACCGGCGGCCGGAGCGGCCATTGCGGCAGCGGAAACACCAAACTTCTCTTCGAATGCCTTGACCAGGTCATTCAGTTCCATCACGGACAGCGCGCCAACGGCTTCCAGGATGTCTTCTTTGCTAATTGCCATTTGAAACTCCTAAATTTATTTCGGTAATAACATCAGATTGGTAGTGACGCGAAAGCGTCGAAACTGCAGAGCGGGGCCGCTTCAAGCGGCCCTGCCTCATGCGGCTTCGGCTTCCTTCTTGGCTGCCAGGGCAGCCAGAGCGCGCGCAAAGCCCGACACCGGAGCCTGCATCATGCCCAGGACCTGGGCCAGCAGAACTTCGCGAGACGGGATGTTTGCCAGCGAAGCCACAGCAGCCTTGTCCAGCTGCTTGCCTTCGTAGTTACCTGCCTTCACAACCAGCTTGTCGTTGGTCTTGGCAAAGTCCGACAGGACTTTGGCAGCGGCCACGGCATCTTCCGAGATCGAGTAGATCAGCGGACCGGTCAGTTGCGGGGCGAGGTCGGCAAACTTCGTGCCTTCAACGGCGCGACGAGCCAGCGTGTTTTTCAACACGCGCAGGTACACGCCTTGGGCACGCGCTTGTGCGCGCAGTTGCGTCAAGGAACCAACCTGGATGCCACGGTATTCGGCCACGACGATCGTTTGCGCAGTTGCTACCTTTGCGGAAACTTCGGCGACGACGGCCTTCTTGTCATTCAGATTGAGACTCAAGATCAACCTCCAAAAATAGTACTCGGCCACTACGCAGGCCAATGCCTGCTTGCCTTGCACCGGTTCGAACACGGCGTCCGACGTTTAGGAGTTCACTGCAGCATAGGGCAAAACTGAATATGCTGCCTGAGACTACGAAACTTGCTCGGGTTCACCATCTGCGTTGGGTCACTGCACTTGCGTCCAGCATTTTTAACTTCGTCCGGCTTGTTGCTGCCGGCTTCCGCCCAACGGTCTTTGAAGGCCTGCCGCAATCCATCGCTGATTGCGTTGAACTGCGACAGCCCAAAGAGATGCCCCGCTTCCTTACGGAAACGGGGACTGTATTGCTTGCTTAGGCAGCCAGGGAAGCCTGGTCCACGCGAACGCCAGCGCCCATGGTGGACGACAGAGCGATCTTGCGCAGGTACACACCCTTGCTGCTGGCCGGCTTGGCCTTGTTCAGGGCATCGATCAGGGCCAGCAGGTTGGCCTTCAGATCGGCGTCGGAGAACGACTTGCGGCCGATGGTGGCGTGGATGATGCCGGACTTGTCGGTACGGTATTGCACTTGACCAGCCTTGGCGTTCTTGACGGCGGTAGCCACGTCCGGGGTCACGGTGCCAACCTTCGGGTTCGGCATCAGGCCACGGGGACCGAGGATCTGACCCAGGGTACCGACGATACGCATGGTGTCGGGCGAAGCGATGACGATGTCGAACGGCATGTCGCCGGCCTTCACGCGCTCTGCCAGGTCTTCCATGCCGACCACGTCAGCGCCGGCGGCCTTGGCAGCCTCAGCCTTGTCGCCGGAGGCGAACACGGCCACGCGAACGGTCTTGCCGGTACCGGCAGGCAGCACCACCGAACCACGGACCACTTGGTCCGACTTCTTGGCGTCCACGCCCAGCTGGACGGACACGTCGATCGATTCGTTGAACTTGGCGGTTGCGAATTCCTTGATCAGGGAAACGGCGTTGTCGAACGGATAGGCCTTGGTACGGTCGACCTTTTCCTTCATTGCCTTGACGCGCTTGGATACCTTAGCCATTACAGACCCTCCACCGTGATGCCCATCGAACGTGCGGAACCAGCGATGGTGCGCACGGCAGCTTCCAGATCAGCAGCGGTCAGGTCCGGCTTCTTCTGGGTTGCGATTTCTTCCGCTTGCTTGCGGGTGATCTTGCCGACCTTGTCGGTATGCGGCTTGGAGGAACCCTTCTGGATACCAGCAGCCTTCTTGATCAGGATGGTCGCCGGCGGGGTCTTCATCACGAAGGTGAAGGACTTGTCCGCGAAGGCGGTGATCACGACCGGAATCGGCAGACCCGGCTCAACACCTTGAGTTTGGGCGTTGAAGGCCTTGCAGAATTCCATGATGTTCAGACCGCGCTGACCCAGCGCAGGACCGATCGGGGGAGACGGGTTCGCTTTACCAGCTGGCACTTGCAGCTTGATAAAACCAATAATCTTCTTTGCCATGACGGCTCCTTATTGATTGAGTTGTAGCGCCGTTTCATCGGCCTTGCGGCGTCTTACTCTGGCTCCTCGGAATGCTGGATTGGCAGACGATGAGTTGTCCGGTGCGCTCCAGCGGGCGCTGAAAATCTGGCAGGGAAAGGCGGGATTCCGAAATGCGGGATCAGACTTTTTCCAGTTGGCCGAATTCGAGTTCGACCGGGGTGGCGCGACCGAAGATGGTGACCGAGACGCGCACGCGCGATTTCTCGTAGTTCACTTCCTCGACGTTGCCGTTGAAGTCGGTGAACGGGCCTTCCTTGATGCGGACCATTTCGCCCACTTCGTAGAGCACCTTGGGACGGGGCTTCTCGACGCCTTCTTGCATCTGGCGCAGCAACGAATCGACCTCACGCTGCGGCAGCGGGGTCGGACGATTGGACTTGCCGCCGATGAAACCGGTCACTTTGGCGGTGTTCTTCACCAGGTGCCAGGTTTCGTCCGTCATTTCCATCTCGACCAGGACGTAGCCCGGGAAGAAACGACGCTCGGTCACGGACTTGTGACCATTCTTCATATCAACGACTTCTTCAGTCGGCACCAGGATCTGGCCGAACTGGTCTTGCATACCGGCGCGATTGATGCGCTCAGTCAGCGCGCGCTGCACGCTCTTTTCCATGCCGGAATACGCATGCACCACGTACCAGCGCTTGTTTCCTGCGCTTGAAACGCTTTGCGCACCAACCGGTGCGCTTTCTTGCGTGCTATCGCTCATGTTATTTCCAGCCCAAAATTACGTCGTACAACAGGAACTCGAGCAACTTGTCCGTACCCCACAGGAAGATGGCCATGATCAGCACGAAGGCGAAGACCACCCCGGTGATCTGCATGGCTTCCTTGCGGGTGGGCCAGACGACTTTCTTAGTTTCGTCCTTGGCTTGCTTGGCGAAATTAACGAAGCCGCGGCCTTGTGCAGAGGTCCAGGCAAACGCCACAGCCACCAGAAGACCAGCGATCAGGGCGGCAGCGCGCACCGGAGTCTGCTGATCAGACAACACAAAAAAACCGACCACGCCTGCAACCACAGCCACGATCGCCAATGCGATCTTGATCTTGTCGTTGGAGGTGTTGACGGTTTGAACTGGCTGGCTAGACATATTTACTTTCAGTACCCTGCACCAGATTCGGTGGCAGGGGCGGAGGGCATCGAACCCCCAACCTTCGGTTTTGGAGACCGACGCTCTGCCAATTGAGCTACGCCCCTACAAAAACTCGCGATTGAGACACGAATGCCGCGATACGTTACGCACCGCGGCAAAGTGTTTTACAGCTTGATCTTAGTCGAAGATCTTGGCAACCACGCCGGCGCCGACGGTACGACCGCCTTCACGGATAGCGAAGCGCAGACCTTCTTCCATAGCGATCGGGTTGATCAGTTGCACGGTGATCGACACGTTGTCGCCCGGCATGACCATTTCCTTGTCCTTCGGCAGTTCGATCGCACCGGTCACGTCGGGGTACAGAAGTAGAACTGCGGACGGTAGTTGTGAAGAACGGAGTGGACGGCCCCT
>NZ_BADI01000794.1:0-2864 GCF_000333555.1 Herbaspirillum sp. B65
CACGCCGCGGGCAGGTCCAGCTTCATCAATGCGTCAACCGTCTTGTCGGTCGGATCGACGATATCCATCAGGCGCTGATGGGTACGGATTTCGAACTGATCGCGGGAAGTCTTGTTGACGTGCGGCGAACGCAGGACGTCGAAGCGCTGGATGCGGGTCGGCAGGGGAACCGGGCCCTTGACGACAGCGCCGGTACGCTTGGCGGTTTCAACGATTTCCAGTGCGGACTGGTCGATCAGACGATAGTCGAAAGCTTTCAGACGGATACGGATTTTTTGGCTAGGAACCGACATGATTTTCCTTTAAAGAACGAACCGGGGATGAGGATCATCCCCGGCGATGTTAAAAATGCGACTAGTGTTACTTGGATACTGCTACTGCTGACTCGACGATTAGTCGAAGATCTTGGCAACCACGCCGGCGCCGACGGTACGACCGCCTTCACGGATAGCGAAGCGCAGACCTTCTTCCATAGCGATCGGGTTGATCAGTTGCACGGTGATCGACACGTTGTCGCCCGGCATGACCATTTCCTTGTCCTTCGGTAGTTCGATCGCACCGGTCACGTCGGTGGTACGGAAGTAGAACTGCGGACGGTAGTTGTTGAAGAACGGGGTGTGACGGCCGCCCTCATCCTTCGACAGAACATAGATCTCGCCGGTGAAGTGCTTGTGCGGCTTGATCGAACCCGGCTTGGCCAGAACCTGACCACGCTGCACGTCTTCACGCTTGGTGCCGCGCAGCAGCACGCCAACGTTGTCGCCAGCTTGACCTTGGTCCAGCAGCTTGCGGAACATTTCCACGCCGGTGCAGGTGGTCTTCTGGGTGTCAGCGATACCGACGATTTCGATTTCTTCGCCGACCTTGATGATGCCGCGCTCGACGCGACCGGTCACCACGGTGCCACGGCCGGAGATCGAGAACACGTCTTCCACCGGCATCAGGAAGGTACCGTCAACGGCACGTTCCGGGGTCGGGATGTAGGTGTCCAGGGCTTCGGCCAGGGCCATGATGGCTTGCTCGCCCAGGGGACCGGTGTCGCCTTCCAGCGCCAGCTTGGCCGAACCCTTCACGATGGGCAGGTCGTCGCCGGGGAACTCGTACTTCGACAGCAGTTCGCGGACTTCCATTTCCACCAGTTCCAGCAGCTCTTCGTCGTCCACCATGTCAGCCTTGTTCAGGAAGACGATGATGTAAGGAACGCCAACTTGGCGCGACAGCAGGATGTGTTCGCGGGTCTGGGGCATCGGGCCGTCAGCGGCCGAGCACACCAGGATCGCGCCGTCCATCTGGGCTGCGCCGGTGATCATGTTCTTCACATAGTCGGCGTGGCCTGGGCAGTCAACGTGCGCGTAGTGACGGTTCGCGGTTTCGTATTCGACGTGGGCGGTGTTGATGGTGATGCCGCGTGCCTTTTCTTCAGGCGCTGCGTCGATCTGGTCGTAGGCCTTCGCTTCGCCGCCGAACTTCTTCGACAGGACGGTTGCGATTGCAGCGGTCAGGGTGGTCTTGCCGTGGTCAACGTGACCGATGGTGCCGACGTTCACGTGCGGCTTGGTCCGTTCAAACTTGCCTTTTGCCATCTTAGACTCCTAGATTTGATGAGAATGTCCAGGCAACACGCCCGACTGATTACTGACTTGTCAGCGATACGACGAGAAACTGGTGCCCTTGACGTGGATTGAACACGTGGCCTCTCCCTTACCAAGGGAGTGCTCTACCACTGAGCTACAAGGGCATTTTTCCGACTGCACAACAACCAAACATGCAACCGGACCAAAACTTGGAGCGGGTGAAGGGAATCGAACCCTCGTCTTAAGCTTGGAAGGCTTCAGCTCTACCATTGAGCTACACCCGCGAGGAAACAACCTTCACTTCACAACCGCCGCGTCTTTCGATCGCGTATGTACTGCAGAACTGCCTTGAATCCCGGCCTAATGGTGGAGAGGGCTGGATTCGAACCAGCGTACTCGTAAGAGGGCAGATTTACAGTCTGCTGCCATTAACCACTCGGCCACCTCTCCGTGCAGGGAACTCAAAACTATAGAGGAACATCTTTGGACTGTCAACTAAATTTTCGCAAAGAAGCAAAATAATTGATCAACTGCCGGATGTTGCTCAGAGGAACGACCCGCGACGTTTTTTCGAATCTTCAGGCTTTTTGTGTCTGCGACTCAACCGGCTTTTCATTCCAGGGCGCAATTCTAGGCAACATCAGCATTCCAGGCAAGGCCAGAACGAAGCAAATCAGAAAAAAATTTAACCAACCGGTCTCGGCGACGATATATCCGACCGAAGAATTGACAAAAGTCCGGGGTACAGCCATCAAACTGGTGAACAGCGCAAACTGCGTGGCGGTGTAGCGCGGATCGGTCTCGCGCATGATGTAGGCCACGAAAGCAGTGGTGCCCAACCCCACGCCAAAGGCTTCCAACCCGATCACCACCGCCAGCACCGGCAGGCTGGCGCCGACATGGGCCAGCCAGGCAAAGCCCAGGATGGGGATGGCCTGCAACACGCCGAACACCCACAGGCCGCGATTGATGCCCAGCCGCACCATCCAGATGCCACCGATGATGCCGCCGGCCACGCTGGCCCATAGACTGGTGGTCTTGGAGACCACGCCGATCTCGGTCATCGAAAAGCCCAGATCGATGTAGAACTTGGTGGCCAGGGCGGTGGCCATGCTGTCGCCCAGCTTGTAGAGGAAGATGAAGCCCAGCACCCACAGCGCATTGCGCCAGCCGCCACGGGCGATGAATTCGCGGAACGGCAGCACCACCGCCTGGTAGAGGTTCTTGGGCGGGGTGCCATAGACCTTGGGTCCTTGACCACAGCGAGCACAGCAGCCCCGGGCGCATGAA
>NZ_BADI01000793.1:0-4408 GCF_000333555.1 Herbaspirillum sp. B65
CCGTTCCCTTCAGCGCCTGCTGCGAAAAGTCCGAGGTGCTGGCGTTGCCCCGCCCTAACCTGGCGGCCCTCTCCGAGGAAGACGGTGACGCCGATGCCCTTGTCCTTGTTCTGCTCGATAGTCTCGATCTTGCCCTTGCGCACCGCTACCGACAAGCCGCTACCTTCGCTGATGTCGACGGCGGCGTCCGAGGCGCCCTTGTCCCGGGCATAACGCAGCACATCCTGCGCCAACTGCTTCAACTGGTCCTGACTGTGCGTGAATGGAGTTTCGCTCATGAGCCTGTTTTCTCTGAAATACGGGTAAAAGGAGTGATCAAAAGGAGTTATCATAACAGCCGTTAAGCTTTATTTCCCGAAGTTACGATATGCCCAATGCCAACCGCGGCGCTGTCGGATTCCAATCCAGCGAATTCGAACAGGAATACGACCGCCCCTCCAAGTCCCAACTCAAGCGCGAGATGGATGCCCTGCAAAAGCTGGGCGAATCGCTGGTCAACGAACCGCGCGACCGCGTCAAGCGTGTGCCCATGCCCGAAGACGTGCGCGATGCCATCCTCGAATGCCAGCAGATCAAGGATCACGAAGGCCGTCGCCGCCAGATGCAGTACGTGGGCAAGAAGATGCGCACGCTGGAACCGGACGAGATCGCCATCATCCAGAAGACCATCGACAGCTGGCACGGCGCCTCCAAGGCTGAAACCGCCGCCATGCACGCCCTGGAACGCCGCCGCGAAAAGCTGCTGGCCGACGACCAGGCACTGACCGAACTGCTGAACCGCCATCCCGAAGTCGACGTGCAGCACATGCGCACGCTGATCCGCAATGCCCGCAAGGAGCAGGCGGAAAACAAGCCGCCCAAGGCCTACCGCGAAATCTTCCAGATCCTCAAGCAGTTGCAGACCCAGGCCGCCCTGGCCAAGGGCGAAGCAGCCGAGCAAGAGGATGGCGAACAGGACGACGATGAGCGTTGAGGTAGTGGCCCCCATGGCGCGCGAGGTGCTGCGCGTCGGGCTGGTCTCCATTTCCGACCGCGCCTCGGGTGGCGTCTACCAGGACCAGGGCATCCCGGCCCTGCAGGATTGGCTGACCAGTGCCCTGAGCAGCCCCTTCGAGGTGCTGACCCGCCTGATCCCCGATGAACGCGCCCAGATCGAGCAGACCCTGGTGGAGCTGGTCGACGTGGCCGCTTGCGACCTGGTGCTGACCACGGGTGGCACCGGCCCATCGCGCCGCGATGTGACGCCGGACGCCACACTGGCCGTCGCCAGCAAGGAAATGCCGGGCTTTGGTGAACAAATGCGCCAGATCAGCCTGCAGTTCGTGCCCACCGCGATCCTGTCGCGCCAGGTGGCGGTGATCCGCGAGACAGCCGACCATGCCGCCCTGATCCTGAACCTGCCGGGCCAGCCCAAGTCCATTCGCGAGACACTGGAAGGCTTGAAGGATGAGAACGGCCAGGTCAAGGTGCCGGGCATCTTCGCCGCCATCCCCTATTGCATCGACTTGATCGGCGGCCCCTACATCGAAACTGACGACAGCGTCTGCAAGGCCTTCCGCCCGAAGTCGGCGATCCGGCCCGCCAGCAACAAGTAAGCACCCACTAGTTCGGGCACTTCCCCTCACCCGGCCCGCCGCACAGCGTGGCCGCGTTCAACAGATCCAGGAACTGCTGCAGGCCCGCCGGCGTGATCCGGTACGGGTACTGCTTCAGTGCATTTTCAGTCGGTGGACGCCAGCTGAACTGCACCACGAACAGTTGCTGCTTACCCTGGTACACCGCCAGTACGGTTCCCTCGCCATACGGGGCCGAGGGACCGACACGGTCACAGAAGCCGCCGCTGACAGAAAGCGGAATATTGTTGGTGCTGCCATCCTTCTGCGCCATCGCGATGAAGTGGCCGGGGCAATTGCGCTGCGCACCCTGCATCACTTCGGTCAGGGCCACCTGCGACACGGTCAGGTTGCGCGCCTGGATATTGGCCAGCAAGCCGGCCTCGGGAAAGCTGCGGCGCTGCACGCCCATGTAGCCCTCGCGCCAGGAGTCGTGGGCTTCGTTGGCCGGCAGGAAATCGACCACGTAGTCGCCGTCCGGTTCGCCATCCATGTAGGCCAGGCGCCAGCCGGCCGGCGGCGAGATCATCAGGTTCTCGCCGCTGGGCTGGAACAGCCGCCCTTCGGCCTCGGCATGGCCGGACAAGGGGGTCAACGCCAGCAGGCTACTCAGTAGCGACGCCAGCAGCCGGGTCCACGGTTTGCACTTCATCGGTTGTCCTTGTTCGAACGCGCAGCAGGGCGGCTGCGTTCATCGTATGATGTGAGCCCATTGCAGCAATGCATGACCAGGGCAAAGCCGTATTGTGCGCCGGAGCAAGAGCCGACACAATGCAGCCCCCTCCCCTCTGACCTCCTTACCCGTAACAGGACCGCAAGCCCATGGCCGCACAACTCAAAACGATAGAGATCGAAACCGCTCCCAACCCTGGTGTCGCCATCATCTGGCTGCATGGCCTGGGTGCCGATGGCTCGGACTTCGTGCCCATCGTGCGCGAACTGGACCTCTCCGGCTGCCCACCGATCCGCTTCATCTTCCCCACCGCACCGACCATACCGGTGACCATCAATGGCGGCTACGCGATGCGCGCCTGGTACGACATCTTCGCCCCCGACCTGGTGCGCCGCGAAGACGAACCCGGCCTGCGTGCCTCGCAGGCGGCCATCGAAGCGCTGATCGCCCAGGAAAAGGCGCGCGGCATCCCAGCCCAACGCATCGTGCTGGCCGGTTTCTCGCAAGGCTGCGCCATGACCCTGCAGACCGGTCTGCGCCATCCCGAGCGCCTGGCCGGGCTGATGTGCCTGTCCGGCTACCTGCCGCTGGCCGCGACCATCGAGGCCGAACGTCACGGCGCCAACCACGACACGCCCATCTTCATGGCGCACGGCACGCTGGATCCGGTGGTGGTACTGGAGCGCGCCGTGAAGTCGCGCGAGCTGCTGACCCAACTGGGACACCAGGTGGAGTGGCATGACTATCCGATGCAGCACTCGGTGTGCGACGAGGAAGTGGCCGACATCAGCGCCTGGCTGACCAAGGTCCTGGCGTAAGACTGCCGCCGCACCAAGCAAGGCCCCCGGGCGCATGAACTGCGCCGGGGGCCTTGTGCTTTACCGCTGCCGAGGCGGCACTCAGGGTGATGACCGCAGTCGATCACCGCAGTCGATCACCTCAAGCGATCACTTCAGGTGGTACTTCAGTTCCTCACCCGCCTGACGCATGGCGCTCTGCACCGCCGGCACCTTGGCCAACACGTTCAACAGACCGAAGTCGTGGATCATGCCGTTGTAACGCACGCTGGTCACGGCCACACCTGCAGCTTGCAGCTTGCGACCATAGGCTTCGCCTTCGTCACGCAGCACGTCGTTTTCGGCGGTCTGGATCAGGGTCGGCGGCAGGCCGGCCAGTTGCTCCGTCGTCGCATTGAGCGGCGAGGCCGTGATTTCCTTGCGCTTGGCGGCGTCGGTGGTGTAGCTGTCCCAGAACCACTTCATCATGTTCTTGGTCAGGAAGTAGCCATTGGCAAACTGGTTGTAGGAACCGGTTTCGAAGTTGGCATCGGTCACCGGCCACAGCAGCACTTCCGAACGCAGCGCCGGGCCGCCCTTGTCCTTGGCCATCAGCGCGACCACGGCGGCCATGTTGCCGCCGACGCTGTTGCCGGCCACGGCCAGGCGCTTGCCGTCGACGTTGATTTGCTTGCCGTGTTCAGCGACCCACTTGGTGGCCGCATAGGCTTGGTTGATTGCCACGCCGTAGGAAGCCTCCGGCGAGGGGGTGTAGTTCACGAAGACCGCCACTGCACCCGAGTTGGCCACCAGGTCGCGCACCAGGCGTTCGTGGGTCGGGAAGTCGCCCAGCACCCAACCACCGCCGTGGAAGAACATGAAGGCCGGCAAGGTCTTCTTCACGCCAGCCGGACGCACGATGGTCAGCTTGATGTCCTGGCCGTCGACGCTGATGGTCTTTTCCGACACATCCGCCTTGGGCAGTTCCAGCTTCACGCCGGCTTGCGCGCCCACCAGCACGGCCCGCGCATCCTTGGGCGAGAGTTGTTCCAGGGGCTTGCCGCCACCGGCTTCCAGCGCTTGCAGGAAAGCCTGGGTGGTTGGCTCGACACCAGGACCACCGGCGGCGTAGGCATTACCGAATACCAGGCCGATGGCGGCGACGGCGGCGAGTTGCTTGAACGATTTCATGATCTTCTTCCTTTTCTCTAATGACGATAGGTTCGGTGGTTTCACCGGGAGGGTGCTGCGAGGGAACTGCAAGTGACTGCTGGACTACATTGAATGCAATAAAACTAAAATCCTATTAAATAGCAAACTACTTATTTACCGCTATTGGCTCTGGG
>NZ_BADI01000792.1:0-2286 GCF_000333555.1 Herbaspirillum sp. B65
GCACACTGCTGGGCAACACGGTCAGGTTGGGCAGCACCAGCCCCAGCCCGAAGCCGCCAGCCAGCATGACCGAAAGCAGGAAGCCATTGCCGGTATTGCGATCGCTCAGTACCACACCCAGACAGGAAGCGGCGATCAAGGCAAAACCCAGGTTCATCATCAGGTTGGGATTGGGAATGCGGGTGATGAGGCGGCCATTGACGATGCTGGCCACGGTGATACAGGCCACCAGCGGCGTAATCAACAGCCCCGCTTCCCGCGGGCTCAGGCCAAAGCCGCCCTGGAACAGCAAGGGCGCATACATCAGCAGCGAAAACATGGCAAAGCCCGCCAGCAGCGACAGCAGGAACAGGCTGGCCAGCGCACGGTCACGCAGCATCTCGACGGGCAGGATGGCTTGTGCTGCGCGCTGCTCCCACTTCCACAATGCATAGAAGGCCGCCACCGAGAGCGCCAGCAAGGCCATCATGCCACCCGTGATGCCACGCTTGGGCAAGAGCTCCAGCAGCAACTGCAGACTACCCAGCGAGAGCGAGATCAACAGCGCGCCAGGCCAGTCCAGACGCATCTTGCCGGCATGGTGCATGTGACGGATATGCGGCACGAAGCGCCAGACGAAGAACAGGGAAATCACGCCGACGGGCAGGTTACAGTAGAACACCCAGCGCCAGCCCAGCCCCTCGGTCAGGAAGCCGCCCAGCGAAGGCCCCACGGCAGTGGCAATACCGAAGGATGCCGACAGGATGACCTGCCAGCGCAGCCGCACCCGCGGATCGGGAAACAGATCGGCAATGGAAGCAAAACAGGTTCCCACCAGCATCCCGCCGCCGATGCCCTGCAAGCCCCGCGCCAGCACCAGGAACAACATGCTGTTGGCCATGCCGCACAAAGCCGAGGCGCCTACGAAGACGATGATGGAAGCGATCACGAAGGGCTTGCGACCGAAGTAGTCGCCCAGCCGCCCGAAGATGGGCACAGTGATCACCGAGGTCAGCAGGTAGGCCGTGGCGACCCAGGCGTAGAGCTCGAAGCCCTTCAGTTCGGCCACGATGGTGGGCAGTGCCGTGCCCACGATGGTCTGGTCCAAGGCCACCAGCATGATGACGAAACAGATGCCCAGCGTAGCCAGCAGGGATTCGCGGAACGGCAGGACTTGACCGCTGGAGTGCGCGGCATCGGTGTGTAAGGCCATGTTGCGAGGAATGGATCTCAGGAAGTAGCGCGCTTGCGCCAATCCGCTATTTTAGCGCCGTGTGGGTCGGCTTGCCGGGACCCTCACAGCAGCAGTTCGTAGCGCTGCTCGTTGAGCTTGACGCCCCAATGCGAGCCGATGCGCTCTTCGGTGAGCACGAAACCGTGACGTTGATAGAGCGCATTGGCCGCGTGCAAGCCCTCGAAACTCCACAGGTAGATCGAGGGAAAATCGCAGTCGGCGCAAAACGCCAGAGCCTCACTCAGCAGCGCATCGCCCACGCCGCGCCCGCGCAGTTTTTCGGAAGCGATGAACCAGCGCAGCCAGGCACCCTGCTGCTGGGCGTGCTGACCGTCGATGGTCAATGAACCTTCGACGCGGCCGTGGACGGTGGCCGTCCAGAAGCCGTCGCGACGGTCGTCGTAGCGGCTCATGAAGGCGGTCAGCTCGGTGGTGATGCGGGCTTCGAAGTAGACCCCGAAGCTCCAGTTCTCGGTGTAGTAGGCCGCGTGCAGTTGTGCGACCCGCCCGATGGCGCCTGGCAGATAGCCGCGCCGGATGTGGATGTCGTCCATGGCTTGCCTCCCCGAAGTGGGCGGCGCCGGCCTTGGTACCGCCATGCCGTGCAGGCGCACGGCCATGGCGGTCTGCCGCAGGCTCAGTCGCCAGCGATGGTCATGTTTTCCAGCAGGATGGAGCCGGTTTCCTTGGAGCCGCGAATGAGCGTGTCGTTACCTACGGCCACGATCTGGCGCAGCATTTCCTTCATGTTGCCGGCGATGGTGATTTCTTCCACCGGATACTGGATCACGCCATTCTCGACCCAGTAACCCGAGGCGCCTCGCGAATAGTCGCCGGTGACGTAGTTCACGCCCTGCCCCATCAGCTCGGTCACCAGCAGGCCCGTGCCCATCTTCTTCAACATGCCCTTGAAGGTGTCGGCGCGGGTGGTCAGTTTCGAGGTCAGCGTCAGGTTGTGCGAGCCACCGGAGTTGCCGGTGGTCTGCATCCCCAGCTTGCGGGCCGAATAGGTGGACAGGAAATAGCCCTGCACCACACCATCCTTGACCACTTCGCGCTGACGGTGCGCCCCC
>NZ_BADI01000791.1:0-948 GCF_000333555.1 Herbaspirillum sp. B65
GAGTCGCGGATGGATCGGCTGGTATTGCGCTGGCCTTCGGTTTCCGCCAGCGTTCCTCCCCCTTGCGGCCCAGTCGCTTGCCGGCCTGGATCACGCCACCGCAGGTCATTTCTGCTGTACCGTCCACGGTATGCGGCGCGCCCCGCACCGGCCTGACGGCAGTGACGACCCGCCCAACCATGCCGCAGCCGACTGCCACGGCCCCGACCATGCTGCAGCAGGCGCGCGCGCTGGCCGACCAGGGCCAGTTCACCCAGGCTGAAGCCTTGTGCGAGCAAGTCATGGTCGAGCAGGGACCGAGTGCCGAAGCCTTCTATCTGCAAGGCTTGATCCACGACGCCAGTGGCCAGGATGAACTGGCCCAGCGCAGCTATCGCAAGGCGCTTTACCTGCAACCGCAGCACCAGGCTGCACTGCTGCAACTGGCGGCCCTGCTGCAGGCCCAGGGCGATGCCGCCGGGGCCGAGCGGATGCGCCAGCGGGCCGCACGCGTGAGTCCGGTGCCGGAGGGCAGCCATGGATGAGACTCAGGACTTGCGCTTGCAGCAGCACCTCGACAACTGTTGGAGCCGCATTGGCATCCGCGGCGACGGCAGTTGCCCGGAACTGGCGCAATACGTGCGTTGCCTGAATTGCCCGACGTTTGCGCGCGCCGCCTTGCAGCAACTGGACCGTGTCGAGGCCTCGCCGGAGCTGGCCCAGCAGTGGATGCAGGCCAGTGCGCACGCCCCATTGCAGGGGCAGGGCACCCATGCCCAGGACTCGGTACTGGTGGTGCGCATCGCCGGTGAATGGCTGGCCATCGCCACGGCCGTCGTGCAGGAAGTGGCCGAGGCGCGTCCCGTACACAGCCTGCCGCACCAGCGCAATACGGCGATTACGGGCCTGCTCAATATCCGCGGGGTCCTGCGCATCTGCGTCTCGCTGGCGCAACTGTTTCAGTGCGAC
>NZ_BADI01000790.1:0-1657 GCF_000333555.1 Herbaspirillum sp. B65
TTTCTGCGCACCCACCGATCTGCCGGCGCAGCGAGGCGGTATCGATGATGCCGATATCCTGGCCGTCGACGCTGATGCGCCCGCTCTCGCACACGTAGAGCCGCTGCACCAGCTTGGCCAGGGTGCTCTTGCCGGAACCGGAGCGACCGACGATGCCGATCACCTCGCCCGGCTGGATCTGCAGCGATAGTGCGCGAATGACCTCGGGTGCTTCGGGACGATAACGGAAATTCACCCGCTCAAAGGCAATCGCCCCGCTCACCCGCGGCAAGCGCGTGCGTTGACCGGCCACTTCGCTGCGGGCATCGAGCACATCGGCCAGCCGACTCATGGAAATGCCGACCTGCTGGAAATCGTTCCACAACTGCGCCAGCCGCAGGATCGGTGCGGCCACCTGCCCGGCCAGCATATTGAAGGCCACCAGCTCGCCCACCGAGAGCTGGTTGTCCACCACCTGCATGGCTCCCATCCACATGATGCCCACCCCCACCAGCTTGCTGACCAGGCTCACGCTGCCGCTAGCCAACAGGCTGATGTTGGTGGTGGTCAGGCCCGCCGCCACATAACCGGCCAGTTGCTGGTCCCACTTCTTCTGCCAGTGCGGCTCCACTGCCATGGCCTTGACGGTGTCCATGCCGGTCAGGGTCTCGACCAGGAAGGACTGGTTCTCGGCGCTCTTGTTGAACTTGTCGTTGAGCCGCGAACGCAGCATGGGTGTGAAGATCAGCGACAGCAACAGATAGACCGGGATGGAAGCCAGCACGATCAGGCTCAAGGGAACGCTGTACCAAAGCATCACCGCCAGGAAGATGAAGGAAAACACCAAGTCCAGCACCAGCGTCATGGCATTGCTGGTGAGGAAGCTGCGGATGTTTTCCAGCTCGCGTACGCGGGCAATCGAATCGCCCGCACGGCGCACCTGGAAGTAGGCCAGCGGCAGGCTCAACAGATGGGCAAACAGGCGCGCGCCCAGTTCGACGTCGATCTTGCTGCTGGCCTTGGCGAAGATGGCGGTGCGAATGCCGGTCAGCAGCGCTTCGAACAGCGTCGCCGCAATCAGGCCGACGGCGATCACATTCAAGGTCATCATGGCGTGATTGACCAACACCTTGTCCATCACCACCTGGAAGAACAAGGGCGTCACCAGTCCGATGATCTGCAGCACCAGCGAGATCAGCAAGACCTCGCCCAGCACCTTGCGGTACTTGACCACGGCCGGGATGAACCAGCTGAAGTCAAAGCGCGCCGACTCTCCTGAGTAGGTGGCCTGGCTGGTGACCAGGATCACCTGGCCACACCAGAAGGCGGTAAATTCATCCCGCGACATCACCTGCGGCGGCTGCCCCGGTTGCTGGATCAGGATGCGCACAGGGGCATTGTCCTGGCCGGTTGCCACATCAAGCTTGGCCAGCACGAAAAAGCGCCCGGCATGATCGATGCCGATGGCCGGCAAGGGCGTGTGTTCCAGCCGCCCGGGCCGCTGGCGGATGCAACGGGCCTTCATGCCCAGCGTACGTGCGCCCAGCAGGATGGTCTGTACGCCGAAGGNCTGGCGGCCCGAGCGATGCTGCAATTGTTGGGCGTCGGCGGCGATGCCATGCAGCTTGGCCAGCATGATCAGGCATAGCAGGCCACTGTCGGTCCCGCTCTGATCGGG
>NZ_BADI01000789.1:0-2540 GCF_000333555.1 Herbaspirillum sp. B65
AGATTTCCCTGATCGGCCTGTCCACCGCCAGTATTGCGCTGTGCGTGTTCGCCTTGCTGTGTATCACCGCCGGTACCTTGTACCAGAAGCGCTATTGCGCCCACTTCGATCTGCGCACCGGCACCGTGATCCAGTTCATGGCTTCCATCGTGGTGGTGCTGCCCTTCGCGGTGGCGCTGGAAGGCCTGGACTGGCATGTCAGCAACGTGCACTGGACCCCGCAATTCATCGGCGCGCTGTTATGGTCGGTGCTGGCGCTATCCATCGGCGCCATCTTCCTGCTCTTTGCCCTGATCCGCAGGAGCGCCGCCACCAGCGTCACCAGTCTGCTCTACCTCACGCCGCCCACCACCGCCGTGATGGCCTGGTTGATCTTCGGTGAAGCCTTCAGCCTCATTGGCGCGCTGGGCATGTTGCTGGGCGTGATCGGCGTGGCCTTCGTAGTGCGCAAGTAAGCGGCGGCAAACCGCTTCAGGCCGGGGCGAGCGAGCCCGGCATCAAGGTCACCAGCTTCAGGTCCGGGCGATTGGCGACCCGGAAATTGACCTGCCGGTACAGCAATTCCCCCGCCAGCGGATGCCGGAAACGGCGTTCGCCACCTTCGCGCTCCACCACATCCTGTAGATGCCAGGCGCGCTGGAAGAAGGGGCTGGCCGCCGACAGCTCCTGCACCAGCGCCTGCAATTCCGGGTCATCCAGCAGGCTGGCGCTATCGGCGCGAAACTCTGCCACCAGCCGGCGCGCGCGTTGTTCCCAATCGACCGTCAGGGATTGCGCCGCAGCACTGCCAAACATGAAACGCAGCAGGTTGGGTTGGCCGGCCTTGCCATCCAGCCATCCCATGAACAGCTTGCGCGCGGCCGCATTCCAGGTCACTGCATTCCAATAGCGATCCAGCAGATAGGCTGGCGCCCGGAAGTTGCCGACCACCTCCAGGATTTCGGGCGCGATCATGGTCGCCGCCTGCTGCTCCGGCAGCACCGGATCCTTCTTGCCCGCCAGTTCGAACAGATAGGCCCGCTTGGCGCGCGGCAGGTGCAGCGCATCGGCGATGCGCGCCAGCGCCTGCGGCGAGACCGAATCGGTGCGGCCCTGCTCGATCCAGGTGTACCAAGTCACGCTGATGCCGCATAACTGCGCCACTTCCTCGCGCCGCAATCCCGGCGTGCGACGGCGGCCATGCGCCAGGTGCGGCAGGCCGGCCTGGGCTGGCGCGGTCTGTTCGCGCTGGGATTTGAGGAAGTCACCAAGGGCGCGGCGGGCGAGGTCGGGTTCCATGCGGACAGGCTAGGGTGGTGGTGGGGGTACTAGTATAAATGCTTCACTTGTAACAGGATATGGAAACGCTAGACTGGCGGTTCATCCACGGCAAACAGCCTTTTTCTTCATATCGCATCCCATTTCATCTCATCCACAGGAGCCCCGCCATGCGCAGCCACCAGCAAGTCGTCAGCGATCAATTCGGCAGCACTGCCGCCGCCTATCTCACCAGCGCCGTCCACGCCCAGGGCGCCGATCTGCAGGAACTGGCGCAGATCGCCGCCACCGTGCCGGGCGCGCGCGTACTGGACCTGGGTTGCGGCGGTGGACATGCCAGTTTCGCCGTCGCCCCGGTGGTGGAGAAGGTGATTGCCTATGACCTCTCGGCCGAGATGCTGGAGGTGGTCTCGCGCGCCGCCCAAGAACGCGGCCTGGACAACCTGGCCGTGCGCCAGGGCAGTGCCGATAGGCTGGAATTTCCTGATGCCAGCTTCGAGCTGGTCTGCACGCGTTTTTCGGCCCACCATTGGCGTCACTTGCCGCAAGCCCTGAGTGAAGTATTTCGCGTGCTCAAGCCGGGTGGCCGCTTCATCGTCATCGACACCGCCGCCCCCGCCGACGTGCTGGCCGATACCTATGTCCAGGCCATCGAATTGCTGCGCGATACTTCACATGTGCGCAATGTCAGCCTGAACTCCTGGCGCAAGCTGGTGCGAGCTGCCGGTTTTACCATTGCCAGCGACAAGACCTGGAAGCTGCGCCTGGAATTCGCCTCCTGGGTGGCCCGGATGCGCACCCCGCCGGATCACGTCAGTGCCATCCGCGCACTGTGGCAGGCCGCGCCGCAAGAAGTGAAGCAGTATTTCGCGCTGGAGGCCGATGATTCCTTCTCCATCGATGTGGCCATGCTGGAACTGCGCAAGCCCTGAAGTCCCGGCCCACGGCTGCTTGCATGAGGCAATGACACCCTGCGGGGTGTCAACGTTTTCACCCTCATCGTCGTTATCCCTTCACTCCAGAGCGTCGTAAAGCGAATATCTGGGGCCAGTATTGCCTTCTGTTATCGCCATTGTGACCGATTGCTGACAGCTAGACTGGTATCATGTCGCGTCGTTGGCCAGCGGTTTTCTCGATAAAAATCGAAAAACTTCGAGTACCGCCCGTACAAAATTGCAGCAGAATCTCGAAAAAGTGTGGGGCACTTTTCGTGAGCAAGAGTGAGAAAGCCGTTTAAATAAATGCGCTAACACCTTATTTTTCTTGCGAAAAATCTGCATTTG
>NZ_BADI01000788.1:0-1492 GCF_000333555.1 Herbaspirillum sp. B65
GAGCGATGCCAAGGGCGATTCTAGTTCAATCGTGCATAAAGTCAAACGTTTCATCACGCGGGAATCCGGGAAAAGCGCTTCAAAGTTGATCCAAGTCTAATCAAGGACTTAGCTTATTTTGACTAATAGATACCATTTCCGAGAGTAGGACAAGCTCAACCGTCGGATCGGGTTATCAGTGATGTGCTCGCAATCGTTTGCGCGTCATTGCCAAAAATATTTGTTGCACTGCAAGAGGTGTTCTGTAATTAAATGGGAAATAAATGTGAAAGTTTTTTACAGCGATCATTTTGTATTGCCGCTGCCACCCGGCCACCGCTTCCCCATGGTCAAGTACCGCATGATCCGCGAAGGTGCGATCCAGGCCGTACCGGACCTGGAACTGTATGAAGCCCAGCCGGCCAGCGATGGCGAATTGGCGCTGGCGCATCACCCCGACTACATCGCCCGTGTCAGCGAGGGCTTGTTGAGCCCGGCCGAGCAGCGTGAGATCGGTTTTCCCTGGACCCCGCAGATGGTGGAGCGCTCGCGCCGTTCGGCTGGCGCCACCATTGCCGCTTGCCGCGCCGCCTTCGAGCAAGGCGTGGCGGTCAACCTGGCGGGTGGCACCCATCATGCCTATGCCGACCATGGTGCGGGTTTTTGCGTCTTCAACGATGCCGCCGTCGCCGCGCGCCTGATGCAGGCCGAGCGGCGCGCCTCCCGTGTGGCCATCGTCGACCTGGATGTGCACCAGGGCAATGGCAGCGCCGCCATCCTGGCGCGGGATGACTCGGTGTTCACCTTGTCGCTGCACGGACAGAACAATTATCCCTTCGACAAAGAACAGAGCGACCTCGACCTCGCCCTGCCCGATGGCGTCGGCGATGAGGATTACCTGCACGCCTTGCGTGGCGCCTTGCAGGCCTTGCAGCAGCGCTTCGAGCCGCAATTGCTGATCTACCTGGCCGGTGCCGACCCGCACGAAGGCGACCGCCTGGGCAAGATGAAGCTGACCCTGGCCGGTCTGGCGGCGCGCGATGAGACCGTCTTCAACTACGCCCGCGAGCACAAAATCCCGGTTGCGGTTACGATGGCGGGCGGCTACGGCAGAGATATCGAACAAACCGTCGCCGTACATCTACAAACGATAAGACTCGCCAGCCTCCACGCTACCCGCTGGAGCACACCGAGATGACCCGGGCGCACTTCCTGGTGCGCCTGCCGATGGAAAAGAAATGATGCAATCCGCCGCCGGCGCCAGCCGGTCCCGCCAGTTCCTGATGCGACTGGTGCCTTTGTTGTTCGTGTTGATCTGGAGTACCGGCTTCATCGTGGCCAAGTTCGGCCTGCCGTATGCACCGCCCCTGACTTTCCTGCTNGTGCGCTTTACCGGTGTGCTGTTGGTCCTGCTGCCGCTGGTGCTGCTGTTCCGTGCTCCCTGGCCGCATGGCCGAATCCCGCACGTGGCGCTGGCCGGCGTATTGCTGCAGGCGGGCTACCTGGCCGGGGT
>NZ_BADI01000787.1:0-6757 GCF_000333555.1 Herbaspirillum sp. B65
ACCCGTTGTTGCACCATCGCAGCAATCTGCTTGCCAATGACGGGCTGCCGGCCACGGGCCACGCCGGCGAGTACGTGAAGAACGCGATCAACGATGGTAGAGGTTTGAGGAGAGTCCATGGCGGCAATATAAGGTTAATTTCTCACTTTAGGCGAATGGTTCCCGCATATAGGGAAATAAATTGAAAAATTTTGAGATGCTTTTTCATATATTCCCAGGCGGCGGCTGAATTTTCTCACCTGTAACGAAAATTGCCTCATGCTATTTTTTAACCGCTCAGTGCCTAAAAAATTCCAGTGTCGACACTTCTTCCATTTTTCAGGTGAAGTGCTATGATTAAATGCATCAAAACCTAAATATTGTCGACACGGTCAAAATGACATGAGCGAGCTCATTGCACTATCCGGCGCAGAACGCGAGGGAGAAACCCTCTCCGAACACGTTTTTCGCAAGATCCAGAGCGCCATCGTGCAAGGCGATATCGCGCCTGGCAGCAAGATTTCCGAACCCGAACTGGCGCGTACCTATGGCATCAGCCGTGGTCCGTTGCGCGAAGCCATCCATCGCCTGGAAGGCCAGAACCTGCTGGTGCGCGTCCCCCACGTCGGTGCCAGGGTGGTATCGCTGACCCTGGAAGGCCTGGTGGAATTGTTCCAGATCCGCGAATCGCTGGAAGGCATGGCCTGCCGCCTGGCCGCCCAGCGCATGAGCCGGGCCGAACTGGACGAACTGCGGCGGGTGCTCGATACCCATGAAAAGGACGAAGCCTTCCAGGCCGGCCGCGGCTACTACCAGCAGGAAGGCGACTACGACTTCCACTACAAGATCATCCAGGCCAGCGGCAACCAGATCCTGACCCGCATCCTCTGCGGCGAGCTGTACCAGCTGGCGCGCATGTACCGCATCCAGTATTCCGCCACCCCCAATCGACCGCGCCAGGCCTTTGCCGAGCACCACCGCATCCTCGATGCCCTGGCCGATGGCGATGGCGAACTGGCCGACCTGCTCATGCGGCGCCACATCGGCGCCTCGCGCCGCAATATCGAACACCAGATCGCCCATGGCGCGCCGGGTAGCCCCGGCCAGCAACGCGATCAAGCCTGAACCGCCTCCCCGCACAACAACCATTCCATCAACGAGACACTAGCCAACCGCCATGAATACCCAATACCGCAAGCCACTGCCCGGCACCCGCCTGGATTACTTCGATGCCCGCGCCGCCGTGGAAGCGATCCGCCCCGGCGCCTGGGATACCCTGCCCTACACCTCGCGCGTGCTGGCAGAAAACCTGGTGCGCCGCTGCGATCCAGCCAGCCTCACCGATTCATTGCGCCAACTGATCGAACGCAAGCGCGAACTGGATTTCCCGTGGTTCCCGGCGCGCGTGGTGTGCCACGACATCCTGGGCCAGACCGCGCTGGTGGACCTGGCCGGCTTGCGCGATGCGATTGCCGACATGGGCGGCGACCCGGCCAAGGTCAATCCGGTGGTACCGGTGCAACTGATCGTGGACCACTCGCTGGCGGTGGAATGTGGCGGCGATGATCCGCAGGCGTTTGAAAAGAATCGTGCCATCGAAGACCGCCGCAATGAAGACCGCTTCCACTTCATCGACTGGACCAAGCTGGCCTTCGAGAACGTGGACGTGATCCCGCCCGGCAACGGCATCATGCACCAGATCAACCTGGAGAAGATGTCGCCGGTGATCCACGCCAAGGATGGCGTCGCCTTCCCCGACACCCTGGTCGGCACCGACAGCCACACCCCGCACGTGGATGCGCTGGGCGTGATCGCCATCGGCGTGGGCGGCCTGGAAGCGGAAAACGTCATGCTGGGCCGTGCCTCCTGGATGCGCCTGCCCGACATCATCGGGGTAGAGCTGACCGGCCGCCGCCAGAGCGGCATCACCGCCACCGACATCGTGCTCTCGCTGACCGAATTCCTGCGCAAGCAGAAGGTGGTGGGTGCCTATCTGGAATTCTATGGCGAGGGCGCGGCCAGCCTGACGCTGGGCGACCGCGCCACCATCTCCAACATGGCCCCGGAATATGGCGCGACTGCGGCGATGTTCTCCATCGACCAGCAGACCATCGATTACCTCAAGCTGACCGGCCGCGAAGATGAACAGGTCAAGCTGGTGGAAACCTATGCCAAGGAAGCGGGCCTGTGGTCCGACACCTTGAGCAAGGCCGAATACGAACGCGTGCTGCGCTTCGACCTCTCCACCGTGGTCCGTACCCTGGCTGGCCCGAGCAATCCGCACAAGCGCCTGCCGGTATCCGAACTGGCCGCGCAAGGCATCGCCGGCAAGGTCGAACATGAACCCGGCAAGATGCCCGATGGCGCCGTCATCATCGCCGCCATCACCAGTTGCACCAACACCAGCAATCCGCGCAACGTGATCGCCGCAGCGCTCTTGGCGCGCAACGCCAACCGCCTTGGCCTGGCCCGCAAGCCGTGGGTGAAGAGTTCGCTGGCCCCAGGTTCCAAGGCGGTCGAACTGTATCTGGAAGAAGCAGGACTCACCGCCGACCTGGAAAAGCTCGGTTTTGGCATCGTCGCCTTCGCCTGCACCACCTGCAACGGCATGTCCGGCGCCCTCGACCCGAAGATCCAGCAGGAGATCATCGAGCGCGACCTGTATAGCACCGCCGTGCTGTCGGGCAACCGCAACTTCGATGGCCGCATCCACCCCTACGCCAAGCAGGCCTTCCTGGCGTCGCCGCCACTGGTGGTGGCCTATGCCATTGCCGGCACCATCCGCTTCGACATCGAACAGGACGTGCTGGGCGTCACCGCCGAGGGCCGCGAAATCCGCCTGAAGGATATCTGGCCCAGCGATGAAGAAATCGACGCCGTGGTCGCGGCCGCCGTCAAGCCGCAGCAGTTCCGCAATGTCTACACCCCCATGTTCGCCGCCCGCGTGGATCGCAGCCAGTCGGTCAGCCCGCTCTACGACTGGCGTCCCCAGAGCACCTACATCCGCCGCCCGCCCTATTGGGAAGGCGCGCTGGCCGGTGCGCGCACCTTGACGGGAATGCGTCCGCTGGCCGTGCTGGGTGACAACATCACTACCGACCACCTCTCGCCCTCCAACGCCATCCTGCTCGACAGCGCAGCGGGCGAATACCTGGCCAAGATGGGCTTGCCGGAAGAAGACTTCAATTCCTACGCCACCCACCGGGGCGACCACCTGACCGCGCAACGCGCCACCTTTGCCAACCCCAAGCTGTTCAACGAAATGGTGAAGAAAGCCGACGGCAGCGTGCAGCAAGGCTCCCTGGCGCGGCTGGAGCCGGAAGGCCGTGTCATGCGCATGTGGGAAACCATCGAAACCTACATGGAGCGCAAGCAGCCCCTGATCATCATCGCCGGCGCCGACTACGGCCAGGGTTCGTCCCGCGACTGGGCCGCCAAGGGCGTGCGCCTGGCCGGGGTGGAAGCCATCGTGGCCGAAGGCTTCGAACGCATCCACCGCACCAACCTGATCGGCATGGGCGTGCTGCCGCTGGAATTCAAGCCCGGTGAAAACCGCAACACCTATGCCATCGATGGCACCGAAACCTATGACGTCATCGGCGAACGCCGTCCGCGCGCCGACCTGAGGCTGGTGATCCATCGCAAGAATGGCGAGCGGGTGGAAGTACCGGTCACCTGCCGCCTCGATACCGCCGAAGAAGTCTCGATCTATGAAGCCGGTGGCGTGCTGCAACGCTTCGCCCAAGACTTCCTGGAAGCCTCCGCAAACGCCGGCCAGAACGCCAAGGAAACAGCATGAGCCAAGTCCCCCAGATCCGCATTCCCGCCACCTACTTGCGTGGCGCACCAGCAAGGGCGTCCTCCTCAAGCTCGATGACCTGCCCGAAAACCGCTCGCGTCCCGGGCCGTGCCCGCGACAAGCTGCTGCAACGGGTGATCGGTAGCCCCGATCCCTACGGCAAGCAGATCGATGGCATGGGCGGCGCCACCTCCAGCACCAGCAAGACCGTCATCATCGCGCGCAGCGAGCGTGCTGGCCATGACGTCGACTACCTGTTCGGCCAGGTCTCCATCGACAAGGATTTCGTGGACTGGAGCGGCAACTGCGGCAACCTGTCGGCCGCCGTCGGGCCTTTCGCAATTTCCGCCGGGTTGGTGGATCCGTCCAAGTTGCCGCAGGATGGCGTGGCCGTCATCACCATCTGGCAAGCCAACATCGACAAGACCATCGTGGCCCACGTGCCGATGCGTGGCGGCCAGGTGCAGGAAACCGGCGACTTCGAACTGGATGGCGTGACCTTCCCCGCGGCCGAGGTGCAACTGGAGTTCATGGACCCCGCCGCCGAAGAAGAAGGTGCAGGCGGTGCCATGTTCCCCACCGGGAATGTGGTCGATACGCTGGAGGTGCCCGGCGTGGGCAGCTTCCAGGCCACCATGATCAATGCCGGCATCCCTACCATCTTCCTCAATGCGGAAGAGATCGGTTACACCGGCACCGAACTGCAGGACGCCATCAACAGCGACCCGGCCGCGCTGGCCCGCTTCGAGACCATCCGCGCCCATGGCGCGATCCGCATGGGGCTCATCGGCAAGGTGGAAGAAGCAGCGACCCGCCAGCACACGCCCAAGGTAGCCTTCGTGGCCCCGCCCAAGGAATATGTTTCCTCCAGCGGCAAGACGGTCACCGTACAAGACACCGATGTACTGGTACGTGCCATGTCCATGGGCAAGCTGCACCACGCCATGATGGGCACGGCAGCGGTGGCCATCGGTACCGCCGCGGCCATTCCTGGCACGCTGGTGAACCTGGCCGCAGGTGGTGGGGAGCGCAACAGCGTGCGCTTCGGCCACCCTTCCGGCACCCTGCGCGTGGGCGCACAAGCCAAGCTGGAAGACGGCCAGTGGGTGGTCACCAAGGCCATCATGAGCCGCAGCGCCCGGGTGCTGATGGAAGGCTGGGTACGGGTGCCGGGCGACGCGTTCTGATAGATCAGACTAGCGCCAATGCTTGCGGCGCGAGGTCTTGCCGATGCCCGGATTGAAGCTGTTGGTCGGGTCCAGCCTGCGATAGAAGGCTTCCAGCGCAGGCTCGGCCCGGTATTGATGCCCCACATTGTGTTCGGCCGGGTACTTGGCGCCCTTGGCCTCGAGCAGCGCCAGGATCGCCTGCTTGAGCGCCTCGCAATCTTCACCCTTGTGGACCAGGTATTCCTGGTGCATCACGTGGCAGAAGAAATGCCCACAGTACATGGTGAAGCGAATCTTGCCCGCGATCTCGGGCGGCAAACGCTCGAACCAATCGAGCGTATTGCGCGGCAAGGCGATGTCCAGCGCCACGATATCCTCCACCTCCCGCTCATGCACGGCGCGATAACGCACGATGGCAGCGCCCACCACGAAGCGGTTCAGGAACGCCGCCTGCCCCTCCCCTGCTTCACATTCGAAGAAATCACCGCTGGCCGAAGGAAAGCGGGCTTGCAGCACGCCACGTGCATAGTCGGCGCCCTGCTGGCTCATCTTCAGCAGCAGATGATGTTCATAGCAATCGCGATAGACCACTAGCCGTGGAGGCAAATGCGGTGGCAGCCAGTGCGCAAGCCGCTGCAGGATACGGTCGCTGGTGCCAGCACGCAGGCCCAGCCGCTCCAGCCAGGCATCGACCCGGCTTTTCAGGGCATAGGCCTGCATCAGGCGCTCGGTACCAAAGCGCTGGATGAACAGGAACAAGTCCTTGCCATAGCGCTCGCTGGCTTCGAAGGCAGAACGGTGCATGTATTCACCGGCAATCGGTAGGTGCACAGCGTGCTGCAGCAAGGTACGCCGGATGGCTTCCAGCTCGGCCGGGTCATTGCTGCCGATGTAGAACACGGTGGGCGCGTCATCCGCCGGGAAGGTATCGAGCCGCAGCGCAAACACCACCACATGACCGGCCGAACCCGACGCTTCGTACAGCCGGCGCGGATCGGCGTTGTAGCGGGCCGGCGTGGGCGCCTCGACATCACGCACGTGCTGGCCATATTCCTGATCGGAGGCATGACGTCCACCACAGTCGCAGGCGCCAGCGCCTTCAGGAAGCTCTCCACGATCCAGCCGCCCCAGGATTTCCTCGGGCGTATCGCCCAACCCCAGACCGAGGTGATTGACTAGTTGCAGCCGGCCCTGGGCATCGACCTGGGCATACAAGGCCAGTTGCGTATAGGCCGGGCCGCGCCGGATCAGCGAACCACCCGAGTTGTTGCAGATGCCCCCGGTGACCGACGCCCCCATGCAACTGGAGCCGATCACCGAGTGAGGCTCGCGCCCCAGCGGTTTGAGCCTGCGTTCCAGTTGATCCAGCGTCACGCCCGGCTGGGTCAGAACCTGCCGCCCCTGCTCGAGCAAGTCCAGCCGCCGCAGGCGCAAGGTATTGAGCACGATCACCGGCCGGTCATAGCCCTCTTCGACAGGTGTCGAGCCTCCGGTCAAGCCGGTATTGGCGGCCTGGCAGATCACGATGACATCGGCCTGGTGGCAGGCCTGCAGCACCTGCCACATCTGGCGCAGGCTGCCCGGCCGCACCACGGCCAGGGCTTCGCCGCGGCCATAGCGATAACCGCGACAGTAACGGCGTTTGGCCGCAGCGCTGGTCAAGACGTGGGCCTGGCCGACGATCTCGCCCAACCCCTCTATCAATGCTTCCCTCAACGCCATCCCCTCTGACTTACTGCACGAAGAAGCGCACGCGGATGGCATCGATGGCCACCGCGATGAAGATCATCACGCCACCGATCATGCCCAC
>NZ_BADI01000786.1:0-15485 GCF_000333555.1 Herbaspirillum sp. B65
GTTTGACTGCAGCGCAAGTGGAGGCCGTAGCGATGCGGCTACCGGCTCCGGCAGTCCCGGCGGCTACCTCGCCGGATGTGCCGGTGGCCGACATGGTATGCCCGGGTGCCATTGCGTGGCGACAAGACAGCGCCGGCGAGTATTTATGGCACCCGCGCATGGCCGACTTGCTGCGTGATGTATTGCGCAACGGTGCCATGCCGGCGTGGACGTCGCAATTCATCACGCAACAAGGGCCAGCTGCCACTGCCCTGACGGCACGCGTTGATCTGTCGCGCCTCGTGCAGGACGCCAGTGTCATGCGCCCCGATCTGTTTTATGCCGTGCTGCGCAGCTTGCGTGGCGAGGCACGCGCAATCGAGCGGGTGCAATTGATGCTGCCGTTCCATTGCCTGCTGCATGCCATGCGCGCCAGTCATGCAGCAGTCCAAGCCAACATTGGTCTGCTGGAGAACTGGTATCAATGCCTGGAAGAAGTCTACGCACGACCTGATCAATCGCCGCGCTTCGATGCACAGGACCTGTGCCACAGCTTGATGCAGCTGGTGCTGCATGCCTGGCTCAAGCAGGACTGGTATGCCTTGCATCTGCCGCGACTGGTGGCAGCGTTTGCATGGTTGGTCATCCGGGAACTTGGCGTCAGCCAGGTGACATTGCAAGCCGTGCTGGCGCCACATGTCTATCGCATGCCGACTCCATTGCGCCAGGCATGGCAGGAATTCTTTGCGCAGCAACGCCGTCAGCAAACCGCAGGCAAACGCGATCGCACCACGCTGTCGTCCCCCGCACAATCCATCGCCCGTGGCAGCGCCGACGCTGTCGCTGCCACGGGCAGGCCCAGCAATGTGCACACCGCAGGCACGGCGGACCAGACCGATTTCATGGCGCGTAATCAGGCGCTGCGCAAGCAGCTCCTGGTTGAGGTGAAAAAGAATACGCAACGCCATGAAATACAAAGCATCCCGATGCTGGTCGGCAATGCCGGGATGGTCATTGTGCAGCAATACCTGGCGCGTCTGATGCAGTTGCTCGGCTTGACGGAAGACGGGAAATTCGTATCGAGGCATGCACAGCACTGCGCCGTGCATGCGTTGCAATACCTGGTGACGGGGGAGGTGCACACGCAAGAACATCACCTGGTGCTCAACAAGTTGCTCTGCGGCTTACCCCTCAGCGAGGCTGTGCCTTTCTCCTGGGAGATGTCGCCGGAGCAGAAGGAAATCTGCGATGGCCTGCTGGATGCCCTGTTGAAATATTGGACGGAGAGCGGGAGTCATTCGGCAGAGGGCTTTCGCGGCGCCTGGCTGGTGCGCACCGGGTCGTTGTGCGAGACCGGTGACCACTGGTCGCTGATCATCGACAGGCGCAGTTACGACGTGCTGATGGGCGGCATTCCGTTTTCCTATTCGGTCATCAAATTCCCGTGGATGAACAAGGCCCTGTATGTGACTTGGCCGGCGTAGTTTTCTTTGTGTGAGGCGGATTGGTAGCCGATTGGTCGTTGACTGGGAAGTGATTTTTCTTTGGCAGTGCTGCTGTTTGGGTTTTGTGATGGTCCGGGCCGTGTCGGCGAAGGCCTTTTCTGTCTGGACCATTCTCTGATGACGCATCTTTTTTGAAGGAATGGAAATTCTATGAATACTTATAGCGAAAACCTGCAAAACGCGATCAGCAACACGCTCAATGCGTTGGCCGCGCAGCAGGCGATTCTGGTCTCGGCGGAGACTTCGGCGGAATACGCCTTGTACTACGCCCAGAGCGCCGAGCTCACGGCAGTCGAAAACTGAACGGCACAAATGCCAATGTGACATACAGCCAGAACGTCAATAACCAAAGCATCATCAACAAGAACCAAAGCCTGAATCTGCTGGCATCCATGACCGAAGCCAATGCCGATGTCACCACCAGCAACTCGAACATGGCAACGGCAGCCGCGAACCTGCAGATTGCATCAAATGCGATTACGGCGCTGGCCTCCGACATCGGCGCCGCGCTCAACGTCGCCACAGCGTCGATGTATGACACCCAGACTTACAAGAAAATCGTTGAAGCCAATAGCTTCATCAATGAAGTCGCCAACGATGCCAAAGCACTATCGCTGCAGGCGATGGATGCGTCAGGCAAAACTTCCGAAATCATCGCCACGGTCGCGCTGACGCAAGCCACTTCGGTGGATGGCCTGATCGGCAATGTGCTGGCGGCGACCCAGGCCGAACTCGACAAGTACACCAGCCTGTCGGTCGCGGAGAATGCGACGGTCGCCGCCAGCAAGCTGGCCGAGCGCCAGGCCGAAGGCGTTGCCGACGACGCGCTGACCCAGGTAGTGGCCATTGACGATACCTATCAAAAGGCCAATCAGGAAATGAACCTGGCGCTGACGGTGACGGCCAACAGCCTGGACACGATCAATGTCAGTTTCAATGCCTTGCTCAATCCCTTGCCGACTTTCTATGCATTGCCGGCGTCCGGGATTCTCATTCCCGACGCCAAGCCGCGCTATTTTCTGGCTATCGTCGAGCAGTCGCAAAGCGTCGGTTTTTCCATGGATCGTGCCGAGCAATTGTTCGCGCAGAAGAATGCCATTGACGGACCTTATTTCTATCCTGTCGTGCCGGCCGGCGTCGATCGACCGCAACAGGTGCTACTGGACAAGGATGTCTATGGCGACGATATCCAGGGCGGTCGCACTTATGTGGCGTTCATCTACATCGAATTGTCGATGGACTACAAACGCTATCTGGCCGACTTCAACGACCAACTAAGTGCCGCGAGCGCACCTTTTATACCAGCCGCTCTATTGCCGCAGGCCACCGGCATCAGCGACGGCGGAAAGAGCGATGGTCATTACAGCAGTGTGGTGTTCAATGCCGAGCCACACCAAGCTCCCATCTTCAAGAGCAGCCTGGATGCACTGGCACGCGTGAAACTCGCTGTGCAGGCCTTGCAGGCGACGTCTCGCCAGTTGCCGGCCGGCTCACCCTTGCGCGTATCGCTGGATCAACTGATCGGTTCGGCAGCGCAGGTCGAAAAGGTAGCGGCGAAATTGACCTTCACCATTGAACACGCCCTGAAATACAAAGACCTGTTGCGCTGCAAACTGGATGACGAGCAAGGGAACAGATTCCAGCAGATTTTGCTTAAGTTGGAGAAGGACATCGGTGAAGACCTCTCGGCACTGCTTCCGTTGATCGAGGCGGTCAAGTCGGCCGACATCCAGGCCCGCCAGGAAGGTGATCCGGACGCCCCCCTGCAGGCCAGGGCACTCGACGAAGCACTGGCCGTGTTTGATGCGGCCACGTCGTGCACCAATGCAGTGGCGCACTACAATCGATATCAGCTTAGCTACGACAAGCTGGAATTCCGTTGCATCGTCGTGCAAGTGGACGATCTTGCGCAATTGAATCTGAAGTCGAACACGACTTATCCCGCGCTACCGATCTATTTCAACCTGAGCATTGCCGAACAGGTTCCAGAATCCAATCTGGAGATCGCATCTCCCGCCCTTGTCGTCCCGGCCACGGAGGCAAAGACAGGCACGAACAGTACCGGCGCCGAGCCGGCCGTCGCTGTCACTTCCTCTGCCGCAGAGGCCACGGCCGCCGCCGATACCGATGGCCAGCCTGCGACAACGGCGCACGCCGATGCCGCCGGTGTTGCCGGTGATCAGGACGGGCAGCTTAACCGGCTGCCAGCCTATCAATATGTCGCCACATTCGACGACACCAGCACCGACAACTTCGGCAACAAGATTGAGGCGGGGGTGGAATATCAAGCCTTCGTGCTCACCATCGTTCCTGGCGATGACGACTACCTCAGCGTGATGGCGGCAGCACCGGCGCCGCTGATTTTGTACGCGGACTGATCCGGGACGGCACATGCCGCATCCGCTTTGTACAACACCCCCATGCAACTCTCTTATTGATTCAGGAGTGACGGTATGAATACAAGCACCCCCCCCAAGTATCTGGTGTCCGGCATTGTCGACAAGAAGCAGGCCGAGATCGTGCAGTTGACCAATCAGGTGACCGAAGCCCAGTTCAACGTGGCGCAGTTGCAAGTGATCGTCAATTCACTGACAGCCAAGTCGACCCAGTTCTCGCTGTACCTCACCCAGGCAGATGGCGACCTTGCCACAGCACTGGCCAATCTGAACCTGGGCAAGAATTCTTCTGCCGCCGTGCGCGGGCTGGTACAGACCCTGGGCCTGACGCTGAATCAGACGAGCGCCGCCCAGGCGGCTTCGGGCAAGGTGACCCAGGAAACGGCCGTGCTGATCAACAAATTGATCTTCACGGTCGAGATCATCAACAAGCTGGCGCAGTTGATCAACAAACAAAAATCCAACAACCCGCTGGTGCCGGATTCGCTGATCGGCTTCATGGCCCAGGCCAATACCGACGCCAACAATGCCATCGCTTTGTTGCTGACGGCATTGCAGAGTTGCTACGCGGCGCAGGCAAGCCTGATGCAATCGTATAGCAGCAACCAGGGCGGCGCTTCCAACACCTACATGAACTCCGGCGCACTCAACGCCAGCAAGCTGGGCTTTATGGGTAGCGAAGACCTGGGCGGTGGCACCAGCGCCCTGTTCCGCCTGGAAAACGGCTTCAGTGCCGATACCGGAGCGATGTCCAGCGGCGGCGTGCTGTTCAACCGCCAATCCTATGTCGGCCTGGCCAGCACGCAATGGGGCCAGGTCACGGTAGGCCGCCAGTACACGCCCTACTTCCAGTACGTCGGCGGCCTGGGCCCGACTGGTGTGCTGACCGGCGCCACCGGCGCGCATCCGGGCGATATCGATGCGCTCGATACCACGCTACGCATGAACAATTCCATCGTCTACACACTGCCCACGCTGGGCGGCCTGCAAGCGGGCATCCAGTACGGCATGGGCGAGCAGGCGGGCAGCGCGGCCAACGGCAGCAGCGTCAGTGCCGCGCTGCGCTACGACTACCAAGCCTTCTCCTGGAGCGCCGGCTATACCCACATCAAGAACCTGGCCAGCGGCAACAGCGCCGGCAGCTTCGGCAACGTCGGCAGCTTCGCCAACAATTCCCCCATCAATGCCGGCTATGCCTCGGCCGACAGCACCCAGTTGCTGGCCACGGCGGCCCGCTATACCTGGGGGGATCTGATGATGGGCCTGAATTATTCCAACGTGCAGTACAAGCCCGGTGCGCTGTCGGCCTTCACGCAGACCGCGACCTTCAATACCGTGGGCCTAATCGCCAGCTACAACGTCAATGCCGCCCTGACCCTGGCCGCCGGCTACAGCTACACGGCCGAGAAGGCGCGCAACGGCATTTCCTCGCCGGCCAAGTACAACCAGCTCTCGCTGGAGCAGGTCTATGCACTCTCCAAGCGCACCGCCTTGTATGCGATCCAGGCCTACCAGCGTGCCAATGGCCAGACGCTGCGCGTGGGCAGCTCGGGCAGCAGCATCGTCGATGCGGTGGCCGCCGTGGGCGATTCGCAAAACGGCACGCCTTCCAATGGTCGCGGCCAGTTCGTGGCGATGCTGGGCATCCGCCATTCGTTCTGATCCCATGCTTGCGGGGCATGGGTTACCATGGCTGATTCATTGAAACAGTCCATCTGCCATGACCTCTGCCCTGCTCATCATCGATGTTCAACAAGCCTTGTGCAGCGGCGCTGATGCCGTTGCCAATGCAGAACCAACCATTGCCAGCATCAACCTGCTCTCGCAACGGGCACGCACCGCTGGCGTGCCGGTGATCTTCGTGCAACACGAGGATCACGGCGCACTGGCGCATGACAGCCCCGGCTGGCAACTGGCAGCGGGACTGCACCATCAAACCGACGACCTTTACCTGGGCAAGCGCGGCTCGGATGCCTTCCACCAGACGCAACTGGAAGCCCTGCTCCAGTCACGCGGGGTGAGGCAACTGGTGATCTGCGGAATGCAGACCGAGTTCTGCGTGGAGTCCACGGTGCGGCGCGCGCTGGCGCTGGGGTTCCCGGTGACGCTGGCAGCCGGTGCCCACACCACGGCACCCAATGGCGTACTGTCGGTGGCCGATGTGATCGCGCATCACCAGACCACCCTGGCCAACCTGGGCGCCTATGGCGTGCGTACCACCATCACCGCGGCCAGCGATATCCGCTTCTGAAGCGCACTGCGGGTTTCAGAAGCGCTGTGGACTGAAGGGCGCCAGATCGATTTCCGCTGCCTGCCCGGCCAGCAACTGGGCGGCGATACGACCGGTGCGGGCCGAGCAACCCAGGCCGATATGGCCGTGGCCATAGGCATGGATGATGTCGCCGCTGGCGCGGGAGTGGCCGATGCAGGGCATCCCGTCGGGGGTGCTGGGACGGCGGCCCAGCCAGAATTGCACATCCTCGGCCGGTAGCGGACGCGGCAGGCCGGGGAAGAGTTTGCAGGCGATATCGCGCATGATCTCGCCGCGCCGCCAGTCCGGCGCCGCCTCGAAGGAGGCGAACTCGACCTGGCCGGCGATGCGCAAGCCGGTCTCCATCTGCGTGGCAATGACCTTGAATTCGGACACCATCATCGGCGTGCGCGCCCGGGCGTGATGCTCATGACCACGGATGACGGCGTGATAGCCGCGCTCGCTCTCCAGTTGCACCGCATCGCCGGCGGCCGCCGCCAGCGCCTTGGAGCGCGCGCCGGCACAGATCACGGCCGCGTCGCAGACGATCTCGCCGGTGTCGGTCAACACCGCCTTGAGCCGCCCCTGTTCCATCCGGAAGCCGGTAGCACGACCATCGATGCGGGTGGCGCCCCGTGCCAGCGCATAAGCCTGCAAGGCCTGCAGGTAGGCAGCGGGGTTCTTGCAATGGCCGGCCTCATCGACCTGCACCGCGAAGCCAAAGGCCGGGTCGAGGTCCGGCTCACGCTCACGCAAGGCCTCGCCTTCCAGTTCCTGCCAGCTGATGCCCAACTCGCGGCGCACACCCCAACCGAAGGCATCGTTGTCGAAATGCTGGCGCGAACGATAGACGTGCAGCACGCCGGAGGTGTCGATCAGGTGCGCCACGCCGGCCCGCTGCGCTACCTCCAGATGCAGGCTGCGGGCATCGACCACCAGCGTGCGCAGCGCGCGCGCCGTGCTGCGGATGCGTTCGCGGCGGGCGCTGGCCAGGTTGCGCAGCAGCCAGGGCGTCAGGCGCGACAGGTAGCGCCAGCGGATCGAGAGCGGTCCCAGCGGGTCCATCAGGTAACCCGGTACCTTCTTCCACATGCCAGGCTCCACCGGCGGTATCACCGAATGCGAAGACAGCCAGCCGGCATTGCCATAGCTGGCCGCTTCCTCGCTACCGACCGGATTGAAGTCCAGCAGGCTCACTTGCAGGCCCTGGTCCAGGGCATGGATGGCACTCATGAGGCCCACGGCACCGGCACCGATGATCACGGCATGGCGGGGGAAGACGATTTCCGGGGAGGTCGACATGGGAAGAGGTGCAAGGAGGCAGGAAGAAAAACAGCATCATACGAGAACTTGCCGGCCCTGTCCGAGTCCCGCGTCCTTGCTGCTCCATGCGCAGCCTATTGCCGCGCTTGACAGCGCGCCCACGGCAGCGGAGGCTGGCGTGCTCGATGATGCTGCCTGACCTGCCCTGCCACGCTTGTTCATACCCATCCAACCGGAGAAGGAGACGCTCCATGCACCAGCCCCATACCGTCAAGCTCTACCGCGTCCTGCGCGCCACGCCGGAACGCGTCTATCGCGCCTTTCTCGATCCCGATGCCCTGGTCAAATGGTTACCCCCGCATGGCTTTACCGCCAAGGTGCATCACATGGATGCCCGCGTGGGAGGCTCGCACCGGATATCCTTCACCAATTTCAGCAGTGGCCATTCGCACGCCTTCGGCGGCACCTATGTGGAACTGGTTCCTCATGAACGCATCGTCTACACCGACCAGTTCGACGATCCCAACCTCCCCGGCGAAATGAAGGTGACCATCAGCATCGCCCCCTGCCTGGTCGGCAGCGAACTGACGGTGGTGCAGCAGGGCATCCCGCCCATGATTGCGCTGGAACTGTGCTATGCCGGCTGGCAGGAATCGCTGCAATTGCTGGCGCAACTGGTCGATCCCGAGATTGCCGAGGGCGGCTGACCAGGCCCTGCGCGGTTCAGCTCCCCTGGTTGTAGAGCAAGGTACGCGGCTGATAGGGCTGGCCATTGATACGCCGCCACTGATGGAAATGGGCCGCGGCGAATTGCTCGCTGAGGATGTCGTGGCGCGCGTCGTAGTAGCGTGATTGCACGCCCAGCAAACCCATGACGGTATGCTCCAGCTGGTCGGTCTGGTAGGGACGGTATTCGAGCTGGGCCTTGTCTTGCGCGCTCTTGCCGGTGAAGGCGCGAGTCCACACCAGCATCGGGATTTCGTAACCGCTGGCGTCAGCCACCGATTGGCCGGCATGGTTGCGGGTATGGCCGACTTCCTGCGCATGGTCGGAGCTCAACAGCAGGCTGGCATTGTCCTGGCGCGCCGTGTTCATGGTCAGCCTGAGCATGTTGCCGACCACGTAATCGTTGTAGGCCATGGCATTGTCGTACTCGTTGCGCAGTTGGCGTATCCAGGGCGAGCGGTCGGCGTTTTCCAGCTTTTCCATGACGCCATCGCGCACGCTGTCGAACTGCGCATACTGGCTGGGGTAGCGCATGTCGTAGGTGGGATGTGCGCCCAGCAGATGGACCACGATCAGCTTCTTCGGCGCCGGATCCTGGAGAGCGCTCTGCAAGGCGGGCAGCAGGTTGCCGTCGAAATTGTTTTCACCGCGTCCGGCGCCCTTGTTGATGAAGACCTGCTCATCGGCCCGGCGCGAGACCAGACCCAACCAGCCGTCATTGGGCGGCTGGTTGGACAGCCAGTGGATGCGAAAGCCCGCCTCGCGCGCCAGCATCAGCACGTCGGGCTTGCTGTTCCAGGCTTGCGGGTCGTTCAGGTCGGCCGGGGTCAACATCTTCATCAGCGAGGCCATGGTGGCCGGCTCGGAAGAGACCACGTCGCGAAACACGATCAAGTCCTGGCGCATCGCCTCCAGAGTGGGCGAGGTGTGGCGCTCATAGCCATACAGCGACATGTTGGCGCGGTTGAGGCTCTCGCCGATCACCCACACCAGCGTGTTGCGCTCGGGGCCGTGGTAACTCACCTGCCAGTCGGAACGATGCGCCATGTTGCGCGCCACGTTGGCTTCCATGCTGGCGGCCTGGGCCATCTGGGCGCGGTAGTCGAGATAACGAATGGGCCAGAACAGCAGCGGGTTTTCCTTGGCCATGGTGGGATTGAAATGCAGCGCCACGAACACCGCCAAGAGGCTACCCACAACGGCCCTGCCGCGCCAGCGCCAGGGTGCTGGCACCCGCCCGGATTCACGCCGGCGCAGCCAGCGCTCACCCAGCCACAAGCCCCCCCACATCAGCCACAGCAGGCCCAGGGCTTCGGCCAGGTCGCGGCCATTGTGGCGGAAGAATTCGCTGCTCTCGGCGGGATTGGTGTTGAAGATGGCTTGCAATACCAGGATGGGATTGGGGCGCAGGCCGAAGTAGTCACGCAGGAAACCCTTGATGGCGGCATCCAGGAAGAACAGTCCGAGGATGCCCACACTGGCCGCCGAAAACCAGCGCGGCCGTGCGCGCAGCCAGGGCAGGACCAGGCACAGGCCGGCGATGCCGGGCAAGGCGGTGGCCATGAGCACGCTGCTCTTGGCCAGTTCGTTGGCGCTGATGCGACCCAGCGCCCAGAAGATGGCCAGGCCGATCAAGCCCAGCACGAGTCGGTTGACCAGTTTGTTCATTGCTGTTTTGTACCGCCCCATCCGGCAAGATATTGGTGTCAGGAAATGTCGTCCGGCGCTGCCGCTCCCTTGCGGCTGTACTCCGGCGGGCCACGCTACAGATGACCTGGGCGATAGGACCAGCTCAACGATGATTTGTTTCCCTGCTGGCTGGCGTATTATCGCAGCTTACAGAAAATCGGCCGCCCCCGGCGTCCCTGGCCTCCCCCGGTTTTGAAAGGAACACCATGCACCTCTTCCGCTCTGCCTTCCTGTCTGCGCTGCTCGGCTTGTCGGCCTGCCTCGGCTTGGCTGGCCCGGCCTCAGCCCAGGGTGTCTATGATGACTGGTCCAACGTCAAGCCCCCCGCTGCACCTGCGCTCTCGCACGTGGTGCTCGACCCGGCCACCACGGCCGTGCTGGTGCTGGACTTGGCGCGCCAGACCTGCCATCCCGATACCCGTCCGCGCTGCGTGGCAATGCTGCCGGGCGTAGCCAAGCTGCTGAGCATGGCGCGCGAAAAGAAGATGACGGTGATCCATACCCTGGGTGGACACAGCACGCCCGCCGATATCTGGCCGCAAGCGGCCATGCAAGGCGATGAAGCACTGGTCAAGTCCGGCCCGGACAAGTTCATCCACACCGACCTGGAACAGATCCTGCGCGACAAAGGCATCAAGACCGTGGTCTGCATCGGCGCCTCAGCCCATGGGGCGGTGTTGCACACGGCCGCCAGCGCCGCCTTCCGTGGCTTCAACGTGGTGGTGCCGGTGGACCTGATGGCCTCCGAAAGTACCTATGCCGAGCAATACACGGCCTGGCATCTGGTCAATGCGCCGCGCCTGGGCGAACGCGTCAAGCTGACCCAACTGGACTGGATCAACTGAGGCTGTGGACAAGAATAAGCCTCTTGTCCACCATCACGATTGCTGCATCAATACCGGGATTTGATGCAACAGATGCATCAATGGCGCGTGACCGTCACCTGGACCTCAGACTGAGCTGAGGCGGAAGCGCGCCACCAGGCTGGCCAGTTGATCGGTCTGGTCGCGCAGCGAATGGGCGGCTGCGGCGGCCTGTTCCACCAGTGCGGCATTCTGTTGCGTGCCTTCATCCATCTGGGTGACGGCATCGTTGATTTCATCGATGCCACGGCTCTGCTCACGGCTGGCCACGGCGATCTCGCTCATCAGGGTGGCGACCCGCGCCACCGAATCGACGATCTCATGCATGGTCTTGCCGGCCTGGTCCACCAGGTCAGCGCCGCTGGCCACCTGTCGCACCGAGCCCTCGATCAATTCCTTGATTTCGCGCGCTGCCGCGGCCGAGCGTTGTGCCAGGCTGCGCACTTCGGTGGCCACCACCGCAAAGCCGCTGCCCTGCTCACCGGCGCGGGCCGCTTCCACCGCCGCATTCAAGGCCAGGATATTGGTCTGGAAAGCGATGCCATCGATCACGCCAATGATGTCGGCGATGCGTGCCGAGCCGCTACGGATCTCGCCCATGGTCTGCACCACTTGGTCGACCACGGCGCCACCTTGTTGCGCCAGGCGCGTCGAGGTACTCATCAGTTCGTTGGCCTGGTTCGCGTGTTCGGCGTTCTGGCGCACGGTGGAGGTGAGTTCTTCCATGGCCGAGGCGGTCTGTTCCAGACTGGAGGCTTGCGATTCGGTGCGCGCGGACAGATCGGCATTGCCATGGGCAATTTCACCGGAAGCGGTATTGATGATGGCAATACTGCGATGAACCTCTCCCACCATCTCGCCCAGGCTGTGGGTCATGTGGTTCAGCGCCAGCATCAATTGACCGGTTTCATCGCGGCTATGCACATTGACCTGGCCACTGAGGTCGTTGTCGGCCACCCGGCGCGCCAGTTGCAAGGCCTCGGCCAACGGTCGCGCGACCACCCGGGCAATGGCGATGGCCAGTGCCAGGCCGAGCAGGATGCCGGCCACCAGCAGGCCCATGATCCAGTGTTGCGAGTGATCGAAGACGCGGTCGGCGGCAGTGTTGGCTTGTTCCTTGTGGTCGATGTTGGCCTGGCGCAAGGCGGAGAATTGTTTCTCGATGGCACGATAGGCCTTGAGCGAATCGCCCTTGGTCAGGGCCAGCGCTTCATCCTTGTGGTTCTCATGGGAGAGCCCAATGATTTTCCTGTGCTCCACCAGGTAGGCCGCCAGCGTATTGCTGAGTTGATCGAAGGCGGCAGACTCTTCCTTGGTCAGGCCGAGCTTGCGATAGTCCTGCTGCAGCGTGGTGAATTCGGCATAGCGCTCGGCCAGTGCTTTTTCCAGCGTGGCCATGGTCTGCTCATTGCCCAGGATGTGCTGGAATTCGGTGGAGCGCACCCGCACCAGGGTACGCTCCAGCATCAGGCTGATACGGATGCTGGGCTCCCATTTGTGGGCGATCTCGGTGGCGGCGTCGTTGACCTTGTCCATCTGATACAAGGAAAACAAACCCAGCGCGCTCATCAAGCCCAACACCGTGATGAAGGAGAGCAAGAGCTTGGTTGCAATCTTTCTGTCCATGAACCATTTCATGTTGATACCCCTTTTTATTCACCCCGTGAAACGGCCATGGCGAACATGCCAGCCTCCGAGAAGATTGGCATTTCGGCATATCGGCCGCCAAAAACAAAAGACCCAGTCCGCGTCATGGACTGGGTCTGGAGGCCCCCGCTCGGGGCGCCCTCCGGTGTGACCAGGCGTCAGGCGATGTGGAACAACTGCGCCGCCGTCTGGCCGGTGATGCGATGGCGATCCTGCTCATCGCTCACCAATTGTTCGAACCGTTGCCAGCTATCCGCATAATCGGTCACGCTTTCATGCTGGGTATGTGGCCAGTCGCTTCCCCATAGCAGGCGGTCCGTCCCCAGATGCTCGCGCAGCAACGGCCAGGCCTGGCGCGCAAACCCTGCCCCGCCCTGCACACCGCTATTGCGATATTGCGCCGACAATTTTACCCAGACATGACGTGAAGATCCGGTGGAGAGCAGATAGCGGAAACCGGGATCAGCCACGCCCAGTTCGGCATCGACCCGGCCGAAGTGATCCACCACCACCTTCATGCCCAGTTCCAACAGGGGATCGAGCACCAGCGGCAAGTCGATGGCCTCGCGATGGATCTCGACCTGCCAGTCCAGCGCGGCGATGCGCGTGAGGGTATCGCGCCAGGCGCCCTTGAAGTCGGGCAGCGCTGCGCCTCCCACCAGGTTGAAACGCACTCCGACCACGCCGCCTTGCTGCAACGCCTGCAACTCGGTGTCGCTGATATCGGCATCGACCATGGCGATGCCGCGCAGGCGTTGCGGCGCGTGGGCGATGGCTTGCAGCAGGTAACTATTGTCGCTGCCCAGGAAACTGGGCTGCACCAGCACGCCATGGCTCATGCCATTGGCATCCAGGCGCGCCAGGTATTGCTCTACCGTGACATCGTAGGCCGGCGTGTAGCGCCGGCCATCGGCCATCGGCAAACCACGTGCGAAGACGTGTGCGTGGGTATCGATGCGTAGTGGGGGGTGGCTCATGCGCCGGTTTCCATCTTGCGGCCCCGGGTTTCAGGCAGCATCAGCACGGCGATCACCACCAGCGAATAGGCGATGGCGGCATCGATGCCGATGGCCTGGCCCAGCGGCATGGAGTCGCTCATGTGACCGACCAGCACCGGGAAGCCGGCCGAGGCCACGCGCCCGAAGTTGTAGCAGAAGCCCACACCGGTGCCGCGGATGCCGCTCGGGTAGAGTTCATTGAAGAGCGCACCCAGGCTAGCCGGAATGCCGGCAGCAAAGAAGCCCAATGGGAAGCCGCACACCAGCATCTGGGTATCCGACAGCGGCAGGAAGATGTAGCACAGCACGGTGGCCACGCAGCACAGTGCGAAGAAGGCCACGGTACGGCGGCGACCGATGCGGTCCAGCAGTTGCGCACTGACGATGCAACCGCACCAGAAAGCGACGATGATGACGGCCAGGTAGCCGCCCGTGGAGAGCACCGACAGGTGCTTCTCGGTCTTGAGGTAGGTCGGCAGCCAGGTCATCAAGGCGTAGTAACCGCCGTGGGCGCCGACACCCAGCAGGCTGCCGATGATGGTCAGGCGCAGCACGTCGGGGCGGAAGATGCCCAGCAGCGTGCTGGCCGCAGGCTTGCCGGCAGCCGCCTTCTGGCCGGCCAGGAAGGCCTCGGTTTCCGGCACCGAGCGGCGCACGTAGACCACCAGCAGGGCAGGCAGCAAGCCGATGACGAACATCACGCGCCAGGCCATTTCCTGCGGCAGCATCGTGAAGAGCACCGAGAACAGCAGCACCGCGCCCCCCCAGCCCACGGCCCAGGCGCTTTGCACGCTGCCCATGGCTTTGCCGCGGTGTTCGGCACGGATGGTCTCGGCCATGAGCACGGCGCCGGCGGCCCATTCACCACCGAAGCCGAAGCCTTGCAGGGCCTTGAGGATCAGCAGTTGCGGATAGCTCTGGGCGAAGGCGCTCAGGAAGGTAAAGAGCGAAAACCAGATGATGGTGATCTGCAGCGTCTTGACGCGACCATAGCGATCCGACAAGGCCCCGGCAAACCAGCCGCCGATGGCCGAAGCCACCAGGGTGGCGCCGCTGATCATGCCGGCATCGGCCTTGGACAGTGAAAAGGCGGCGATCAGTGCGGGAATGGCCAGGCTGAACATCTGCACGTCCAGCGCATCCAGTGCCCAACCGCTGAAGCAGGCCCAGAAAGTCTTGCGTTCTTTGGCAGTGACCTGCCGGTACCATGAAAACATTGTCTCTTCCTCTAAGCTGAAGGCGCGCATCGATGGCGCGAAGCTGATTGATTTATCTAGTGGAGTTCTCATATAGACATATATATGAGTTAGAGGAAGATAACACAGCTACACTGACTCAACAATCCTCAGGCTTGAGGGTGTGATCACTGATGGCTGCGCTGCCACATCGCTCATCCCGGCGTTGTGGCCTGGCCCGCTGGCGGGTAGACTGAGTGTTTTCCATCCCTGCTAGGCCAGTTTCACCATGCTTGACCAGACCGGCGTCGATGCACGCCTGCCGCTCTACCTCCAGTTGCGCGACCAGTTGGCGGCGCAGATCCGCGCCCAGAAGTGGCGACCGGGCCAGGCCATTCCCTCCGAGGCTGAACTGAGCCAGACCTTCCAGGTGGCGGTGGGCACGGTGCGACGTGCCATCGAAACACTGATGAGTGAAGGCCTGGTGGAACGCACCCACGGGCGCGGCACCTTCGTGCGCCGGGCGCGCTTCGATAATTCACTGTTCCGCTTCTTCCGCTTCGAGGCGGCCGATGGCCGTCCGCTGGCGCCCAAAAGCGTCATCGTCAGCCGCAAGATCATCGAAGCTCCGCGCCAGGTGGCCGAAGCCCTGCATCTCAAGCCGCATGGCAAGGTGATCGAGCTGCTGCGCCTGCGCATGGTGGATGGGCAACCGGTGCTGGCCGAAAACATCTACCTGTGCGCCCAGCGCTTCAAGGCCCTGACCGACAAGGCGCCGGAGCAATTTGGTGACCTGCTCTATCCCTTGTACGAACGCGAATGCGGGCTGATCGTCGCGTCGGCGCGCGAAACGCTGACGGTGGAGACGGTCACGGCAGCGCAGGCGCGCTTGCTGGGACTGAAGGAAAAGACCCCGGTGGTGGTGATCGAGCGCATCGCCTTCGGTTCGGACGGGCAGCCGCTGGAATGGCGGCAGTCGCGGGGGGCGGGGAG
>NZ_BADI01000785.1:0-7013 GCF_000333555.1 Herbaspirillum sp. B65
GAGCGGAGGCTGCCTTGGAGATCGCCTTGAGCATACTCACTGGTCCGGCGCTTCGTGGATGTAGGCCAGGCTCTGGTCCAGGTAAGGAGTTTCGATCTGCCCGGTCAGGTGCAGCAGCGGCGTGCCGGCCGTCAGGGCTTCCACCATTGCACCGGCGGCATTGCCGGCAGCCGTGCCGGTGGAGGTCAGGCACACGCCCAGGCCACCGGTGGTACGCGCATAGGCATCGGCCATGTTGGCCCCGCCGGCCTCGCCACGCGCCGGGATGAAACGGATCTTGCCGCGCTCGCCGAAGGCGTCCAGGATGGGCATGTTGTGAATCGAGATCACACCGAAGGCAGCCTTCACGCCGCACTGTTCGAGGAAAGCCGCAATGGCGCAGCCGACGGTGACTTGGGGGTTGGTATTAGGCATGACGGGAAAGTCCTCCTGAAACATCGATATGGCTGCCTGTGGTGTACGAGGAAAGCGGCGAGGCGAGAAACACGATGGCCTGTGCGGCTTCGCGGGGAAGGCCGAGACGACCGAGTTGGATATGCTTTTTTTCCGCCAGCGCCGCGCTCCATTGCGCCCAGGTCTGGTCCTGCAATGCTTCATCGCGTGCGGCATAGCGACGGCGCCATTGGCCCGACTCCACCAGGCCGATCAGGATGCCGTTGACGCGCACGCAGGCCTTGGGGCCGGTGGCCAGTTCGGTCGCCAGCGAACGCACCAGGTTGTGGACCCCGGCCCGGGCGGCCGAGGTCGCCACCATATGCGGCTCGGGTTGCGTGGCCAGCAGCGAATTGACGCAGACGATGGCCGCATCGCCATGGCGGGCGCTCATGGCCTGCAGCTGCGGCAGGAAGGCGCGGGTCGGGTAGATCACCGAAAAGAATTTGAGGTGCAGCTCTTCGCTCCAGGCATCGTCGCTGGTATCGGCAAAGGTCGATACGCGCCCTTGGCCGGCGTTGTTGACCAGTATCGACACCGGACCGAGGGTATTTTCCACCGCGTTCGCAAAGGCTTGCACCTGCTGCTGGGCCAGTACGTCGCAGGGCGCGCAGTACAGGCTGGCGCGCGGGTAACGCTGGCGCAAAGCTGCTTCGGCCTCTTTCAGGCGCGCACTATCGCGGCCGCAGAAGGCCACGGCAGCGCCGGCTTCGAGCAACAGCTCGACGCTGGCCAAGCCAATGCCGGAGGAACCGCCGGTCACCACCGCCACCTTGCCCTGGAGCGAAGTCATGGCCATCTCAGCCCCGCCACATGTTGACCACCTTGGCGCCACGTTCGGGGGCGTGGTCCAGCAGGCGGGACAGTTCGGCCGCGGTCTCGCGCACACGCGCCACGATCACGTCGAGCTGGCTGGCATCGATGTGCGGCGAAGGGATGGTCGCCCCCAACGCAGCCACCACCAGGCCGGAGTGATCGCGCACCGGCGCGGCCACGGTGGAGATGCTGGTTTCGAAGAAACCTTCCTGCAACACGAAACCGCGCTCCTTGTCGGCCTGCACCATGTCGAACAGTTCGACCACGGTCTTGGGGGTATTGCTGGAGAAGACTTCCAGGTGCTGTTCTGGATAGAGCGCGCGCAGTTGCGGCAGGCTCAGGTCTTCCAGCAGCACGCGGCCCAGCACGGTGGCGTGCGCCGGCAGGCGGGTGCCGACGTTGACGTGGCTGGTGAAGGCGGTCTGGGTGACCGACTTGGCGACATAGACGATGGAGCGGCCATCGCGTACCACCAGATTGCAGGAATAGCCGATCTCATCGCGCAGGCGATCCAGCAGCGGACGGCCGATCTCGGTCAGTTCCAGCGAAGCCAGGTATTCAAAGCCCAGGCGCAGCACCGACATGCCCAGGCGGTAGTCACGTCCGCCATCGGCACGCTCGACGAAACCCATGCGTTCCAGCGTGGCCAGCAGGCGAAACACGGTGGAGCGCGGAATATCCAGGCGACGCGCCAGTTCGGGGGCCGACAGCGTCTTGTCCTGACGGCTGAATTCGCACAGCAGGCGCAGGCCACGTTCCAGGCCGGGGACGGAATACTTGTCTTGCGATTCTTCTTCTGGCATCACAGGTTTGCTCATGATCTTGTCGGTTATCTGTTTTAGTAGGTTGAGGTGAGTTGCGCGCGCACCAGCGCGGCAAATTGCGACGGCTGCTCGATATAGCTGGCATGGCCGGCGGCGTCCACCTTATGAAAGAAAAGTCCAAATTGCCGGGCCAGCGCTTCACTGGCCTGGGGGGTGGTGACGATATCTTCCGCGCCGCAGGCCACCGACAGTCCCCGCCGTGGCGCTGCGTTCAGATAGAGCTCGATATCGTCGCCGCACAACAATTGCACGGCCTGGGTGTAACCGGCCGCATCCAGCCATTGCATGTTCCAGCGCACCCAGGCGTGCTGCTCGGCGTCGGCATGGTCCGACAGCAGGCGCGTAGGCTGCTGCGCCAGGCCAGTGATACCCAGCCGGTGCAGTGCCCCCAGGCGCTCATCGCGTACCTGCTGCGCCCGCTGCTGCTTGCCGGGTGCACCGTAACCCAGGGCCGGATCAGCCAGCAGGGTGCTGCGCGCACGCCCATCGCCGCAGGCCAGATAAGCGGCGGCCATCAAGGCCCCCAGCGAATGACCGACCAGCACGCATTGCTCGATCTCCAGCGCTTGCAGCATCTGCTGCAAGCGCAGTGCATAGTCGCTGGCCTTGGGTACGCTCATGGGCAGCGGCGTGGAATGTCCATAGCCCGGCGCATTCCAGGCGATCACCCGGGCGCAGGAGGCCAGCTCCAAGGCGCAGCGCAGCCAGGAGGCGGCGCCCGAACTGATGCCATGCAAGAACACCACCACCGGCCCGCTGCCGCAACTGCGATAGCTGATCTGGCCGCCCGGCAGCGCAACGCTACGCTGGGCAAAGCGACCTTCGAGCAGCGCCAGCGGCGCGCGCAGGAGTTGCTCGTCGTTGATCGGAACGATGGGGTTCATGGCCGGCATGTCCGCAGATCAGCGCTTGATGGAGGCCAGCGGATGCTCGGGCGGATAGGTCGGCGTGATGGGCTTCTTGGAACCCAGCATCACGCACATGAGCGCATCTTCATCGCCGATGTTGATTTCCTCGCGATAGACGCCAGGCGGCACCGAGACCACGTCACGATCGGTGAGGATGGTTTCGAAACGCTCGCCATCCTTTTCCAGGACCAGCTTGAGCTTGCCGCGCAGGACGAAGAACACTTCTTCCACATCCACGTGCAGGTGCGAAGGGCCTTCATGACCCGCCGGGATGATCATGGTCGAGAAGGTGAAGTGCTCGGAGGGAATCACGTTGGCATCATGCGCCACGCCCGTGCCACCGGTGCCGATGTAGCGCATCTGGGCGCGCCGGTACTTGGGGTCGTAGTCGGCCTGGAACTTCAGGGCGTTCCAGTCATACTTGCGGGTAGACAGGCGCGCCACGCGCGACTCCATCCAGTCGGCAAAACTGGCACCGGCCGGCCGCTCCCAGCTGCGGCCCATGTTTTCCTGTGCGGACATATCGGTCATGCTGTTCTCCTTGAATTGATCGGTTCGGATGAATTGCTTCGGGTTGATGAGATGGCTTCAATGCATCACGAAGCCGCCATTGACCGCCATCACCTGCCCGGTGAAGAAGCGCGCCAGGTCCGACAGGGCGAACAGCACCGCACCGCAGACATCCTCGGGCAGTTGGTCACGCTGGATGGCGCGACCGTCGAGATAGTGCTGGTGCCGCGCCTGCGGCACGTACTGGGTGGCTTCCACCAGCGTCAGGCCGGGGGCCACGGCATTGACCGTGATGTTGTCGGCCCCCAGTTCGCGCGCCAGCGAGCGGGTCATGCCGATGACCGCGCTCTTGCTGGCCACGTAGGCCAGCAGATTGGGCGCGCCCCACAACGGGGTATCCGAGGACAGGTTCACCACCGCGCCGCGACCTGATGCACGCAGCGCCGGCAGGCAGGCATTGGTCATGAGCCAGGTACCGCGCACGTTGACGTCCATGACGCGGTCCCACATCTCCAGCTCCAGCTGCTCGCTGCTCTTGCCGCCGGAATTGGTGATGGCGGCGTTGTTGACCAGGCCATCGAGTCCGCCCAGCCACTGCGTGGCCGCAGCCGCAGCGGTGCGCACCGAGGCCGGATCGGCCAGGTCCAGCGCAAAGCCCTGCACCTTCATGCCAGCTTGCTGCAGGCGCGCGACCGCAGAGGCCAGTTCTTCCTGCAGGATGTCGGCCATGGCCACACTGGCCCCGGCGGCGGCGATGGCTTGCACGAACGCCAGGCCGAGGCCGCGTGCCGCGCCAGTGACCAGGATGCGTCGTCCCGCCAAAAGAGTCGCCGTGCTTGCTGCTGACATGTGCTTGCTCCTGTTGCTTGCAGAGGAAAGTGTGAGGGGCATCAAACGGTGCTGGTGGCGGCGCGCGGCAGGTAATGCAGCACCTTGCGTTCGGCCCATACCACCATGCCGTAGGTGACTACGCCGATCAGGGTCAGCGCCACGATGGAAACGAACACCGCCGCGGTATTGCCCTGCCCTTCGCCATCCACCAGCAGGTAGCCCAGGCCCTGGTTGCCGCCCACCAGCTCGCCCACGGTCACGCCGATGACCGACAGCGTGGAGGCGATGCGCAGGCCCGAGAACAAGGCCGGCAAGGCCGACCGGAACTCGACCAAGCAGAAGATCTGCCAGCGCCCGGCATTCAAGGTCCGCACCAGGTTGACCATGTCCGGGTCCACGGTGCGGATCGCCGAGAGCACGTTGATCATGATGGGGAAGAACACGATCAGCACCGCCACGATGATCTTGGGGTAGATGGTGTAGCCCAGCCACATCACGAACAACGGCGCAAGGCCACCTTGGGCGCGATCTGCAAGGCCAGGATGTAGGGCGAGAGCATGGCTTCGGCACGTGGCGACAAGCCCAGCGCCACGCCTACCGCCAGGCCCAGCAAGGCCCCGAAGAAAAAGCCCAGCACCACTTCCATGGCAGTGATGCCGAAGTGCTGCAGCAACTGCGCGTTGTTCCACATCACCACGCCTTCACGCAACACCTGCATGAAGTTGGGCAGGATGTATTCCGGCAAGCCCAACAGGCCCGGCCCCCATTGCCAGGCAGCGAGGAACACCAGCAGCAGCAACAGGCTGCCGCACACGGTGCGGGCCTTTTCGCTGAGGGCAGGACGGCGCACTGCAGCGACCGCAGCAGTACTGATTGGCTCGGGACTGGACATGCTCAGGTCTTTGGCTGTGGTGGTGTTCATGATTACTTGGCCACTCCCACGAACTGGTTGGTGAAGAGCTCATTGACCGGGGTGGCCTTGGCGACGATGCCTTCGCTCACGTAGAACTTCTGCACCGCCTCCATGCGCGCCGCATCGATCTGGCCCAGGGTCTTCTGGTTGGCATAGACGTATTTGTTGTACATCTCGAAGGTGGCCTGGATGCTGGCTTCCTTGCCCTTGTAGCTGGGCAAGGCGGCGACGTAGTCATCGGCGGCCGCCTTGGGATCCTTCATGATGTCCTGCATCCCGCGCAGGGTGGCGCGCACCAGGCGCTTCAACAGTTCAGGGTTCTTCTTGATGGTGTCGTCCGAAGCCAGGATGGCTTGCGCCATGCTCTTGAAACCGCCGTTGTCCAGCAGTTCCAGCTTGGCGCCGGCGTCGCTGGCATTGACCACCCAATCGGGTACGCCCGCGAAGGCCTGCGACTTGCCGGAGGTATACAACTGCCACACACCCGCCGGCCCGGCGGCCTGGATCTGCAGGTCGGTCCGGGACAGGCCGGCCGTCTTCAGGCTGCCCAGGAAGGCGTAGTAGGTGGTGTCGGTATAGGACATGACGGTGACGGTCTTGCCCTTCAAATCCTTGAGGCTCTTGATGCCATCGGCCGGATTGGCCGCGACCATGGTTACCGAACCCGCCCCCAGCACCGCGATGGCCTTGACCGGAATACCGTTGGCCCGCACCACGATGGGCGTGTCGCCGATGGCGCCGCCGATGACCGCATTGCCGGCGCCGATCTGCTTGGCCACGTCCACGCCCCCCTTGGCGACGATGAAACTGACCTTCAGGTTTTCGTCGGCGTAGTACCCCTTGTGCTGGGCCAGCACCCAGGGTGCGAACGCCGGCGCATTGGGCGGTGCCGGCAGCAGGTAGGTCACTTCTTGCGGCGCGGCATGGGCGATAACGGGGGCGACGGCCGCGCCCAGCGCGGCCACCAGGGCCAGGGCACTAGCGACGGATGCGAACGGATTCTTCATGTTTCTGACTCTCCCTTGGGGTCTTTCTGTTGACGGGGTGAAGCTAGGGTGAAGATGCAGCGTGGGATCAGTGCAGCTCGGCGGTTTCCTTGCCCACCTTGAGCAACTCCATCAGGCGCCCCTGCAACGGGCCGATCTCGGGCAGCTTGCGGCGCTCAAGCGGATTGTCCCGGTGCGGCAGCTTGACTTCGATTTCCTCGACGATGGTGCCGGGGCGCTCGCTCATGACCAGCAGGCGATCCGACAAGGCAATCGCTTCCACCAGATCGTGGGTGATGAAGAGCGCGGTCTTCTGCTTTTCGTAGAGCATCTTGGCCAGGTCTTGCTGCAGCACCATCTTGGTCTGCGCATCCAGGGCCGAAAAGGGTTCGTCCAGCAGCAGCACCTGCGGGTCCACCGCCAGCGTGCGCGCCAGCGCGGCACGTTGGCGCATCCCGCCGGAGAGCTGGTAGGGATAGTGTTCTTCGAAGCCCTTGAGGTGGCACTTGGCCAGCAGTTCATCGGCGATGCGGCAACGCTCGGCTTGGCCCATCCCATCGATTTCCAGGCCCAGGGTGACGTTGGCGCGGATATTGCGCCATGGCATGAGCAAGTCCTTCTGCAGCATGAACGCCACCTTGCGTACCGGCTTGGTCACCTTCTCGCCACCGACGAAAACTTCACCTTCGCTGGGCAGGTAAAGACCGGCGCCCATGTTGAGCAAGGTGCTCTTGCCGCACCCCGAGGGGCCGATGATGGACACCACCTCGCCGCTCTGATGGACAGGTTGACG